>JBEKNG010000812.1:0-3086 GCA_049523075.1 Paraburkholderia sp. | reverse complement strand
CGCGCCAGTCAGGATGATCGGCGAAGGGGAATTGCGCCAGCGCGCTCTTCACCAGATACGGAATCGCGTGCAGCGGATCGGCGTCGTGATCCTGGCTCTCGACGCTCACCTTGTAGACCTCGTGACCGTTGCTCTGCTCGAAGAAGCGCAGCGTCAACGAGTGCTTATAGGCGCGGCGGCCGAAAAGTGCAAAGGTGGTTTCACCCGGACTGCTGCAGCCCTCCTGCGCACAATCTGCCGAACCGACGCCAACAGCCGCAAGCCGCGTGTCATAAGCAATCGAAAGCAGATAGTGTGCACGCTCCTGGGTGACGTCAGCGAAACCATATTTGCCGAGTTCGGTACGGATCAATGCTTCGTATTCCGTATGATCCGGATTACCGTCCTGCAGCGACGAGCGTGCCAGCGCATAACTGTGTTCGCCTTGCATGGGGCTCGCCGTTGGCGACGCCCGCACGTCGGCGCTGACGCCGGCACAGCCTGTCAAACCGGCGCTCAGGCTTGCTGCCATCAGCGCAGCGCATATCAGCGTGGCTCTCATCGTTTTCTCGCTTCTAAAAATGCAGAATGCCCATCACACGTTCGCAAGCTGCGAGTCGTCGAGGCTCGGCAGTAACACCGTAAACGCGGTGCCCTGGCCCGGCGCGCTGACGACCTGCACATTGCCCCCATGCCGCGTCACGACTGTTTTGACAAAGGCCATCCCAAGGCCCGCGCCGCCGGTGTCCGGCTGCTCGCCCTCGTGAAAGCGCCGGAAGCGCTGAAACAGCCGGCTCTGCTGTTCCAGCGGGATCCCATAGCCCTGATCGCGAATCGTACAGCGCACGCGCGCCGGCAAGCCGTTCACCGGCCCAATCGTGCAGGTGATGCGCGACTTAGGTGGGCTGTACTTGACTGCGTTGTTCATGATGTTGACGAGCGCCCGCGTCATCAGCGAACGGTCGGCACAAATCCAGTAGCCGTCGTCGCCCTCGGCCGCGGTCTCCAGCTGGATCTGTTTGGCGCGAGCCTGCGGCCAGACTTCGTCACTGGCGTCGATGGTCAGTTCGCTGAGACTGACGGGTTCGAACACATAAGCTTGCGACTCCGCGCGCGCCAGTTGCACGAAATCGTCGGCAAGCGTCAGCGCACGCCGCGAGTACCGTGCGATCCGTTCGAGCAACTCATGCACGTGGTCCGACTCGATCCGTGCACGTTCGATCTCCACCAGCGCCAGAATCGAGGCCTGCGGCGAGCGCATGTCGTGCGACAGAAGTCGCAACGCATCCTCGCGCTGCCGCTCCGCCGCGTGCAACGCCGACACGTCGACGAGGCCCGCGATCCAGCCGGTCACCTCGCCTTCTTCGTTGGTGCACATGGCGTAGCGCAGCAGGTGGTCGCGCTCGGCCAGGTCGCGCACTTCGATGCCTTGCGCCATCAGGTCCGCAAATTCCAGCCGGGCCGGATCGAGGATCGCCGGCCAGTGCGTGCGCGCCCGTGTGTCGTGTTCCGCATCGCCCTCGGTGCCGGCGCCGATCGTCTTCATGAAGGCCAGATCGCCCAGCACCTCGCGCATCGGCCGGCCTTGCGGCATGACCGAACCCAGGCGTTCAAAGTGCGCGGTCGCCGCATGGTTGGCGATCAGCACGATGCCATGCACGTCGCTCACCAGAATCGGCCCAGGCACGCTATCGAGGCTGTCCCAGACAAAGCGCTTCATGTCCTGCACGCGCTGCGCAGCCTGCGCCATCAACGCCATGTGCTGTTCCAGCACGTCGCCGCCGAACTCACGGCGGCGCTGCGGCGTTTCCGGCAGCAGATGCGGTTCGTCGGCGAGTCGCTGCAGTTCTTTGCGCAGATACGCCATGGTCATTTCGAGCCGCCGCCAGTTCCAGACCGGATACACGACGATCAGCCCGACCACCGCCGGCGCCGGCGACATCCACAGCCGCGCGCCGTACAACAATGCGGCACTCCCTCCTGTGATGAGAATGCACAGCCCTATGGTCAGCAACAAGGAGCGCCGTGGCGACAGTACAAGGAAGCCGGCCAACAGCGCGGCAAGCGGCACCAGCGAGACGAGAAACAACGACACTGCCGTAACCGGATCGATGGCGCGGCCGGTCAGCAGCGTATCCAGCACGTTCGCATGAATGTAGACGCCGGGCAGCGGCCCCAGCTCGCCCGAGACTGGCGTAGCAAAGCGGTCGTACAGCCCCGAAGCAGTCACGCCGATCAGCACAACGCGGCCGCGCAACTGCTCGGCCGGGACCTCGCCCGTCACGACGCTGGCGAACGATACGTGCGAATAGTTGGCGGCATCCAGACCGAACGGAATCAGAAAACGCGCCTCGTCGACCTTCTCCCGGGTGCGGTCATGCACGCCGGCAAGGCCCACGACGGGCGGCAAAAGCTGGATCGCGCCGCTCCTGATAGCCCGCCAGAGCGGCACCATCAGCTGCGGCCAGCGCGAATGCGCGTCGCCCTCGAACAACGCGACGCTGCGTACGATACCGTCGCCGTCGACTTCCAGATTGATGTGGCCAAGCCCGGCCGCCGCAGCCGCGAGCGGTGGCACCGGCTTGACGACGACCCGCTCGCCGTCGTTATCCTCGGGGCTCAGCAGGACCGGCAGATAGGTTGGACTCAGTGCAATCGCCCGGGCGAGTTGCGCGTCGTCCGCTGCGGCCTCGGTGAAGAGCACGTCGTAGATCACCGCTGCCGGCTTCGCCTTGGCCAGTTGCGCGAGCAGACTCGCATGCACGCTGCGCGGCCAGGGCCAGTGGCCGAGCCGCTCGATGCTGGTGTTGTCGATTTCGACCACCACGATATCGGAGAGGACGGGTTGCGAGTGCAGCGCGAGGAAGCGATCGTAGACCAGATGATCGATGCCCGCCGTCCAGTGGCCGAGCGCGCTCAGAAGGATGACCGCAATGCCGAGGCAACCGAGCGCGCCCCATTCGAACAGGAAGCGTCGGCCAGCCGGCCGCCCAAGTCGTGCACGCGGATCAAGGCTCATGCGTGGAGGATTAGAGTCCTAACGGGCAAGCGTGAACGACCGGATCGAGCTGCCCTTCTCATAGAACCGGCCGTTTTCGAACTGCTCG
>JBEKNG010000811.1:0-3089 GCA_049523075.1 Paraburkholderia sp. | reverse complement strand
CATTGCCGTTCACTCATGCGCTCAGCGTGACGCTCGCGCTGTTCACCGTCGGGCTCGCGTTCATTGCCGCCGTGGTCGGCTCGGCGTGGGCACTCGCCGCGGATATTGCGCCGTCGTCAATGGTGGCGTCGGTCAGCGCGATCCAGAATTTTGGCGGTTACTTCGGCGGAGCGTTCTCGCCCGTCGTCGCCGGCTTTATCGTCGACCGCACGGGCTCCTATGCGCTCGCGTTCATCTCGGGCGGCATCATCGCCGGATGTGCGGCGCTGTTCTACTGGTTCATGGCCCGTCAACCGATCCGCGATGACGCTGCCGCATCAGCGGGTTAACGCATGCGGGTATGGTCTTCCGGATCTGGGATCCGTATATTCACGCCTCTTTGCGCGCGTCACGGTGAAATTCGACTGAGGGCGCTGCGGACCCGCACCAGCGCGTCAATCGCGGCATTCATCTACCTCCAGTTTCGCGCCACCTCAGAAGCATTTCGCGACGCATAGGGCCGACTGGTCGCAAGTCGCTGGCGAACAAGGCGCGTAGGCGCGAATATTCGTCTGTCGCAAGAAATTGACGTCCGGCTCCAGCCAGAGGGGTTGCCGAAGGGTGGCCACCAGGCCTATGACCGATTCGAAAAATACCTGGAATAAACCCTGAGGCCTTGTGTTCGCCCTCATGTAGACGCAGTACGAAGCGTGCAGTACCAAGCGCGCGCCGCGGGCCGATAAGCCGGAACCCGGACTGTATATCCCAACCCTGAAGGCGGTTTCCACTGCCAGTTCAATTTAGTGTTAATTAGGAATCTTAATCATGTCTAAGATGATCGCAGGTCTTGTTCTCGCCGTTGCCACGCTTGGCGCCCCGGTTCTTGGCTTCGCTCAGTCGAATGCACCGCTCACGCGTGCTGAAGTTCGTGCTGACCTGGTTCGTGTCGAGCAGGCCGGCTATACCACGGGCGCAAACGACATCAACTACCCGGCTGACGTAGAGGCCGCTGAAGCGAAGATCGCCGCGCAGAACGATCAGCAACTGACCAATCAGGCTGTCGGCGGTGTCGCCCAGAACGGCAGCACGGCATCGGGTACGGCATCCCGTACGGCGATGCACACCGGCGCCAACTGCGTCGGTCCGGTCAGCTTCTGCAACGTGTATTTCGGTAGCTGAAATCCCCTTTATATTGATGGAGTTTCGCCGTGAAGATTTTGCCTTTCGCCGCATCCGTACTTTCCTTGTCTGCTTGCCTGTTTGCATCCACCGGTGCGATGGCGCAGGCCACGCAACCCGCTACCGTCCCGATCAGGAACATTGTTCTGGTACACGGTGCGTGGGTGGATGGCTCGGGCTGGAAGCCGGTCTATGACATCCTCATCAGAGACGGCTACCACGTCACCATGGTGCAGGAGCCACTCACCTCACTGGACGACGATGTCGCCGCTACCAAACGCGTGATCGACCTGCAGGACGGCCCGACCATTCTCGTCGCGCACAGCTACGGCGGCTCGATCATCACCGAAGCCGGTGTCGATCCGAAGGTGGCCGGTCTGGTGTATGTCGCCGCGCATGCGCCGGCGGTCGGCGAAGACGAGTCGGATCTGGGCAAGCAATACCCCAGCTACACATCGAAGCAGCCGGGTGCCATCAAGAAGACCGACGACGGCTATACGTATCTGAATCCGGCGGACTTCCCGAAGGATTTCGCTGCTGACCTGCCGGTGAAGCAAGCCCAGTTCGAAGCACAGTCGCAGATCCTGACGGCCGCGAAGGTCTTCTCGGCACCGATGACGGTCGCCGCATGGACCACCAAGCCAAGCTGGGGCATCGTCGCCGCAGACGACAAGATCATCAATCCGGATCTCGAACGCTTCTACTATCAGCGTGCCCACAGCTACACCACGGTGCTGGCCGGGGCAAGCCACTCAGTCTACGAATCGCGTCCGAAGGAAGTGGCGGCGGTGATCGAAGACGCAGCGAAGCACGCGCAGCAGTAATACGCCCGCAGCCGTGAGGCGAGCGGCCCGCTCCAACGCAGTCCCAAGCAGACCAGTATTGCCAATACTAGTATGACTGCTGGACTGGATGTCGATCCCAGTACCCCGTAGGATTGCCAATCGCAGCACCGGCGAAACAGAAACCGTCGCGCCGGGCAATGCAGCGGCAATCTCTACGTGAATGTGAGCATGGTCGATTGAACTACGGCCACGCCTACTCCGGATCGAACATGGCGAACCAGCAAGAAAGCGTCACGCAAGCCTCCGCGTCGCTGGCGCACGACGGCGCCACCCATTGGCGGCGAAACCTGTTCGTCTGTGTCTTCGGCTCATTTACGACCATTGTGGCGATGACCTTGCTGCTGCCGTTTCTGCCGCTCTATGTCGAAGAACTGGGCGTCAAGAGCCACGCGGCGGTCGTTCAGTGGTCCGGTGTCGCGTACGGCGCGACTTTTCTGTCCGCCGCTTTCACCGCGCCCTTATGGGGCAAGCTCGGGGATCGTTACGGCCGCAAGCTGATGCTGATTCGTGCGAGCCTCGGCATGGCAATCGCAATGTCGCTGATCGGTATGGCGCACAACGTCTGGCAACTGGTTGCATTGCGTCTGCTCGCGGGTCTGCTCGGCGGCTACGCGTCGGGTTCCACCGTGCTGGTTGCGACCCAGACGCCGAAAGCACGCTGTGGCTGGGCCTTGGGCATCCTGTCGTCAGGGATCATGGCCGGCAATCTCGCGGGGCCCTTGATCGGCGGTTCGTTACCCCCGCTCATTGGGGTGCGGGCCACCTTTTTCGCCGCCGGCGCGTTTATTTTTATCGCGTTTCTCGCCACGGCGTTGCTTCTCAAGGAAGATCCGCGCCGCGCCACGAAGAAGAGCGAAGCACAGCACGTCAATTGGCAAGCCATCCCGGACAGGCGTCCGGTGGTGGCCATGCTCGTCACGGGGGCGTTGCTGATGGTGGCGAACATGTCCATCGAGCCCATCATCACCGTGTTCGTCGCACAGATCGTCGAGGTGCGCCAGGTGACGTTCGTTGCGGGGCTGGTCATGTCCGCCGCGGCTCTCGGCAGCATCCGCTCGGCGTCGCGCCTCGGACGGCTGGGCGACC
>JBEKNG010000810.1:0-3091 GCA_049523075.1 Paraburkholderia sp. | reverse complement strand
TGGAACGCGTCTCCAGCGCCTCTTCCTTGGTCCTTCTGACCATATTCGTCTGACCTACGTATTTGCGGGATTACCCGGACACTATTAAACGCGGCCCGTCACGATACATCCGATTGTTGCGCCTTTCGCGAACAATATTTGCCACAGAGCAGGCGTAAGGGCGGTGAAATGCACTTTAACATCCATACGCGGATGTATATATAATAGCACCCCATCGATCGGATAGCCCAAGCAGTGACGACCGGTTAATATCCGTCACTGCTGTCTTTCAAAACGCTTGACGCTGAACCCAAAAGGTCGGCGCCGTGCGGCATTTCCGGCTTTTGTGCATTTCGCAGGTTGTCCATCCAATTCGCATTATTGGGCTTCCGGTCACGCGTCGCGAGACGCATGTGTGCGCTGCTATCCCCGGGGTAGGGATGCGCGCACTTTTTATTTTCTCAGCCTTGACAGAGGTCGCTCCATGCGCGTCGAACGGGTTCCATTTCGCTTAATCAGTGCCGCGACGGCTGCCATATTGCTGGCAGCGTGCGGACCAAAACAATCGGCCCCGCCGCAACAAACGCCGGAAGTCGGCATCGTGACCGTCGAACCGACGCCCGTGCCGGTCGTCACCGAACTGCCGGGCCGTACCAATGCGTTCCTCGTGGCGCAGGTGCGCGCGCGGGTGGACGGCATCGTGCTGCGCCGCGAATTCACCGAAGGCAGCCAGGTGAAGGCCGGGCAACGTCTCTACAAGATCGATCCGGCGCCGTATATCGCCACCTTGAATAGCGCCAAGGCCACCCTGGCCAAGGCCGAGGCGAATCTCGTGTCGGTCACCGCGCAGGCCAACCGCTATAAGGTGCTGGTCGCGGCCAATGCTGTCAGCAAGCAGGACTACGACAACGCCGTGGCCTCGGAAGGCCAGGCGGCAGCGGATGTGGCTTCGGGCAAGGCCGCGGTCGATACCGCGCAGATCAACCTGGGCTACACGGATGTCGTTTCGCCGGTGAGCGGCCAGGTCGGCATTTCGCAGGTGACGCCGGGCGCTTACGTGCAGGCGAGTGCCGCCACGCTGATGTCGACCGTACAGCAGCTCGACCCGATGTACGTCGACCTGACGCAATCGAGCCTCGACGGCCTGAAGCTGCGCCGTGACGTGCAGGAAGGGCGTCTGAAGACGAGCGGCCCGGATGCCGCCAAGGTCACGCTGATCCTCGAAGACGGGCGCACCTATTCGGAGAAGGGCAAGCTGCAGTTCAGCGACGTCACGGTCGACCAGAGCACCGGCTCGGTAACGGTTCGCGCGCTGTTCCAGAACAAGGACAACGTGCTGCTGCCAGGCATGTTCGTGCGTGCGCGCATCGAAGAAGGCGTGAACGACCGCGCCATCATCGTGCCGCAGATCGGCATCACGCATGACCAGAAGGGCACGCCGACCGCGCTGGTCGTCGGTGCGGACAACAAGGTCGCGTTGCGCCAGCTCGTCACCTCGGCCACCTACGGTTCGTACTGGGTCGTCGATAGCGGCCTGAATGCCGGCGACCGCGTGATCGTGCAAGGCACCGACAAGGTCCGGCCGGGCATGGAAGTCAAGACTGTCGCCGCGCAACTGCCAGCCACACCCGCTTCCGACGAAACCGCTGTGGCTGCGCCAGCCGCCAGCGGTGCGCAGTCGGCACAAGCTGCCTCTGCTGCATCGGGCGCGCAATAACAGGGAGCCTGTTTCATGGCAAAGTTCTTTATCGATCGCCCGATTTTTGCATGGGTGATCGCCATCATTTTGATGCTCACGGGCATCGCGTCGATCTTCACGCTGCCGATCGCGCAATACCCGACCATCGCCCCGCCGGCGATCCAGATCAGCGCGACCTATCCGGGCGCGTCGGCGAAGACGGTTGAAAACACCGTCACGCAGGTGATCGAGCAGCAGATGAGTGGTCTTGACCACTTGCTGTACCTCTCGTCCACGTCGGACGATTCGGGTACGGCTACCATCACGCTGACGTTCGCAGCCGGCACCAATCCTGACATTGCGCAGGTGCAGGTGCAGAACAAGCTGCAACTCGCCACGCCGCTTCTGCCGCAGGAAGTGCAGCAGCAGGGGACGAAGGTCACCAAGTCGAGCAGCAGCTTCTTGCTCGTCATGGCCTTCAACTCCGAAGACGGCAGCATGAACAAGTATGACCTGGCGAACTATGTCGCTTCGAACGTCGAAGATCCGATCAGCCGGATCGACGGTGTGGGTACAGTCACGCTGTTCGGCTCGCAGTACGCCATGCGGATCTGGCTCGATGCGAACAAGCTCACCAATTACGGCCTGACGCCGGTTGATGTGCAGACGGCCATCACGAACCAGAACGTCCAGGTGTCGGGCGGTTCGCTTGGCGGCACGCCGTCGGTGCCGGGGCAGCTGCTGCAGGCTACGATCAGCGAAGCCACGCTGCTGCAGACGCCTGAGCAGTTCGGCAACATTCTGCTGAAGGTGAACCAGGACGGCTCGCGCGTGCTGCTGAAGGACGTGGCGCGTATCGATCTCGGCGGCGAAAACTACAACTACGACACGAAGTACAACGGCGTGCCGACGGCAGGCTTCGGTATTCAGCTCGCCACGGGTGCCAATGCACTGGCTACGGCCAACGCGGTTCGCGCGAAGATTGCGCAGCTGTCGAAGTACTTCCCGCACGGTCTCGTCGTGAAGTACCCGTATGACACGACGCCGTTCGTGCGCCTGTCGATCGAGGAAGTGGTCAAGACGCTGCTCGAAGGCATCGTGCTGGTGTTCCTCGTGATGTACCTGTTCCTGCAGAACCTGCGCGCGACGTTGATTCCGACGATCGCGGTGCCGGTGGTGCTGCTCGGTACGTTCTCGATCATGAGCGCAGTGGGCTTCTCGATCAACGTGCTGTCGATGTTCGGGTTGGTGCTCGCTATCGGCTTGCTGGTGGACGATGCGATCGTGGTGGTGGAGAACGTCGAGCGGGTGATGGCCGAAGAGGGTTTATCGCCACGCGACGCCACCCGCAAGGCGATGGACCAGATCACCGGCGCGCTGGTCGGCGTGGCGCTCGTGCTGTCGGCGGTGTTCGTGCCGGTGGCGTTCTCGGGC
>JBEKNG010000809.1:0-3094 GCA_049523075.1 Paraburkholderia sp. | reverse complement strand
CGAGACGGCACACCGGGTGCGCGCTTTGGTTGGACAGGTTATGCGATACGCGATCGCGACGGGTCGCGCGCAGGGGGACGTGGCGGCCGATCTACGGGGTGCGATTCCGCCGGCATCGACCAGGCACCATGCCGCGGTGACGGTGCCTCAGCTCGTGTTTGTTCACACCCGCTGGCTTGGATTCGATGAAGCTATCTTCCTGACCGTGGAATGGTCGAAAGTGGTCGTTCGAAACATAGATCCGCTATAACAAGGTGCTGAGAAAGGTCTCGACAATCCTGATTTGCGTGGGAAGGCGTACGAGTGACCGCCATGCGCTTCAATGATCGACCTGCATATCGCGAGCCCGACAGGCCTAAGACTACGGATTAGCGACAGATGACTACATCGAGGCGGATTCTCCCTCTGCCACGATTGGCCCGATTGCCCTTACAGCCGGATCCTCAAGGAATTCGATCCTCGCCAAACACTCAGCCGTCGGCACTACCTCTAGGTTGAAGGACTCACCTGGTCGTATCTTGGACGGGCTGTCGTTCGTGCGTAATGTAACTGCCGAGTAGTGGACGTTGAGAAGGTTCACGGCTATCGCTGTCCCCAGCAAGTTAAATAGATCGTCGAATTTCCTTGCAAAGACACAGGTCCCGGTTGGCTCGACGCGACGGAATTCCGCAAACCTTCGGCTTCATGTACGTCTCCAACCAAGATGACGAGGTTCCCGGAACTGAGTTCGGCGTTCCGTTTGCGTGGTAGCTCGCAAAGCAAAGACCACAGTTTGCAAACCATGGATATTTCGCGCCACGACACCGGCACATCCAACATCGGAACATCGATCTTCCAGAGCTCGAGTAATTCACGGACGCACCTTATATAGTCCAGCTTCGCGTACTCCTCACTTACAACGGCAGACTGCCCGATGTCGCCAGTCGTGCCAGAGAGGATAGTCCTTCCCTCGACTTCAAGAGACCACGAACCCTCCCAACCACGTTTCAGGGCGTCAAAGTAACGGTGCAGCTTGTCGAAATACGGGAGACTGCGCACGCTCTGCCCCACCCATCTTGTGTAGTCGAAATCGAATTCAATAGTCTGCGACGTCGCCCCCCCTGTTCGCATGCTCGCATCGGTAGCTCATCCGATAGAGCCCGTTAAGCGAGTCTCCCTCAAAGGTAAAGGACTGGGTACCGCCAACGACTTCACCAACAAAATCGTCCATGACGAAGAGGGCGTTTGAGACGGGGCCCTTTAGCAGGATCTTCCGGATTGCAGGTTTGCGTAACTGCGTTTCGAACGCGATCGTGCCTTCGCGTTCGACGAGTTCATCCAGCGTCGCGGATCCGATCATCCGTACCGCTGCTGCCTGCATCAGAACGCATCAACTAGCCAACCCCAAAGTCGCCCGCCGCCCTTTGCTGCCGCACGTCTGGATCGCCGGACACGCTCGCGGATTGGCAGGCGCACATCGCGCGTTACTGCGTCGGCAATTTTCGTTTGTGAACGGATCGGCGATCATTGCCGCGAACAGCGTGAACTTGTGAAGTTGATCGAGACCATGGGCTGAAAGCACACGGTGGCGATAGGCATGCTCCTTTGTTTGATTCTTTGATAACCAATCAAAATCGACTGCGGCTGATCGCGCTTGTGTCGGGTAGTTGCCTTAAGAGGCCCCAGAATTTTTGAAGTGCCACTTTGCTTTTCGGACTGCTCTGATATCCACAGGCGACAATTTTGAGGAGGGTACATGTTTGGGGGCATATCCAGGGCCGTGATGCCCTCCCGTCCATTGGACGCTGGCAGCGCCAATACAAGCGGCCCTATTCAGAAGGAGACTTCAGCATGCTGGAAAGCAGAAAAGCGAAACGACGTACCTTTTTGCGACCATCGGTTCGCGCACTGAGCGCGGCGGGAGCGTCACCAAGGTGACCAGCAAAGCAGAATATCGGGGGATGGCACTGGCCCGCGTTGGCGATGTCGTCACCTACGACGACGGCAGTGAAGCGACCATCATCGACGGAGCGGGGTTTGCCGCTGCCTGGGGTGACAGGCCGTTTGCCTTGGTCGGATCGCGCCTGAGCAACGGCGAAATGATCACGGAAACTTTACAGGACGGATGGGGTATCAAGGTTCGCGACGGAGAACGGATTCCCGGCCTGTTTGATCCAGCTTACATGCTGCCCCAGAGGGCTACCACGGACGGAGGAAACACCCATGCGTAAGGCAGCGGTGCGGCACGGCGACCCGACGACGACGAGCGGCTTTGTCATGGCTTATTCGTCCACGATTCACGACGACGGCAAAAAGGTCGCACTGAGTGGCGACGAAGCAACCTGCGGCAACTGCAAGGGCGTATTCAAGATATTCGGTACCGGTCAGGGAATGTCCGAAAAGTCGCGGGTCGTTGTTGTTGACGGTGATCAGGTGCTGTGCCCGTGTAAGAAGAACAGGGTGATCGTAGGCAATAACCCGGGAATCTTTCTCACGATTACTGAAGGCTCAGCAGGCGCGAACAGCGTTACCGCCGCAGCATCTCCAGCGCAGACCATAGATGAAGCGACGCATACCCGCTGGTGCTTGGTGTGGGACCGTGATACTGGCGAGTCGGTGACCAATCAGGAGTTTGTCGCCGATATTGGAGGCGTAAGACAGTACGGAAAGACGGACGGACAGGGATACGCGAAGATCGAGACCAACGGCGAACAAGCGTTCAACATCCATGTCGTCTTTTCGTCGCCGAAGCGCGTCCTGAAACCCCATCAAGGAAATTAGTCGTGGCAACAGATTACAACATTGAGCATTGGACTTCGTCTTGTACGATGGTTGGCAGCAGCAAAGACGATGCTATCTTCATCAAGGTTAACAATCGGGCTGCGACGCGACAGGCGATCATCAACCACGTAAGACAAAACAGCATGAACTTTGTGGAGCGATCAGACTGGGCTGCGCATAAGAATCGCTCGGACCGGATGCGCGACGACTGGGACTACACCAAGATCGCCATCCATCATGCCGGACGTAGCTTCACGTGCGGCCCTGCCGCGCTTCAGATGCAGGAAATCCAGGACATCCAGACGGGACGGCGCGCAGCGGCGAGTGACGATAT
>JBEKNG010000808.1:0-3096 GCA_049523075.1 Paraburkholderia sp. | reverse complement strand
CACGAAGCGGCCACCCTGCGCGTCGAAATACGTCTGCGCGCCGAGGGTACTCGCGATGCGCCGCATCCGTTCATCCGGATAGATCGTATCGACCGGCACAAACGGCGCGCCGAGCAGCAACGCACCTACCATGGCCACAAAAAAAGCCGCTTCCTTGTGGCCGCGCACAATCACGGGCACATCCGCGGCGAAACCGTGCTCGCGCGCCTGCCCGGCCCATGCGTGAGCCTGCTCCGCCAACTCGTGCCAGCGCAACGCGCGATCGGCGCCGATCACCGCCCACCCATCAGCGCGCACATCGATATCGGCAAAGCGGTTCGCGTTCAGATCGAATCGCATGGTGCGCCTAGCGATTGGCCACGATGAACGAATAAAGCGCATCCACGGATGCCAGATGCTCGGCGATCTCGGTCGGCGGAATACGCACGCCGAATTGCATCTCGACACCCATCACGATTTCGACGGCCAGCACCGAATCGACCAGTCCCGTTTCGAGCAGCCGTTCATCACCACGCACGAGGCGCAGTACGACGGATTCGACCAGCGCCGCAACTTCGGCGGGCAGCGTTTCGTTTTGAGTCATTGTGTTGTCCTTGCACAAACATCGTTCCGGCGATCAGAACTGGAAATAGAGAAAACGCACTTCGCCGTGCAACTGCGCGACGCAGAACACCAGCATGCCGAGCATCGCGACCGTCCAGCGCAGCGACGGCCGCCATGTCAGTGGAGCGGGCAGGCCTTCGGCCGCGCGTTCGAGCGCCGGCGAAAAGCGGCCCAGCAGTTGATGCGAATTCGGCGTGCACCAGACGATCGCCAGCAGCGCGACGATCTGCAACGCAAACGTCGAGCGACCCGCTACCAGATGCAACCACTCGGCGAAGTCCATGTTTGCCGTGCCCCAAGCGGGCCAGTCCAGCACCTCCACACCGTGCAAACCGACCATGCCTTGCAGCAGCGCGAGCGCATCGCCGACGCCATGGGCGCGGAAGAACGCAAACGCGACCAGCACGGCCACGAAAGTCAGCAGGACGTTGCCCGCATGGCGAACGCGTGCCTCGAGGTCGATTGCGAATGCAACAGCCGTCCGCGCGGACCCGGCTGTCCCCGCTGCAACGACCCGAGTTGCGCGCGCGCCAACTGCCGGCGCAGCCGCTGCCCGCCACGCGCGATAAGCGTGATTCACAGTGAGATACGACGCGTGCAGCAGGCCGTAAATCAGATATTGCAGGCCCGCGCCGTGCCAGATGCCGGCCAGCGCCATCGTGTAGAAAGTCGGCACTGCGACCGTCGAGAGAAAGCCACTCGTCGAACGTTGCGCGAGACGGCCGATCGGCAGGCCACGCAACGCACGGCTGCGGTTGATCCGCATCGCCATGGGGTAGTACAGGTACGCAGTGAGATAACGCGTGAGCGTCATGTGCCAGCGCTGCCAGAAATCGATGATGCTGGTCGCCTTGAACGGCGAATTGAAGTTCAGCGGAAAGCCCACACCGAACATCTTCGCGAGGCCTACGGCCATATCCGAATAGCCGGAGAAATCGAAGTAAAGCTGCAGTGCGTACGCAAGACAGGTTCCCCACGCCGCCAGCCAATGCAACTCGTGCGGCGCGGCGAAGCCCGCGTCGGCGAACGGTGCGATGGTGTCGGCGAACAGCACCTTCTTCGCAAGCCCGATCGTGAAGACGAACGCGCCGATCGACAGATTTTCCGCGCGCAGCTTGTATGTGGCCGGCTGCGCGAACTGCATCATCATTTCCTTGTGATGCAGGATCGGCCCCGCGATCAGATGCGGAAAGAACGTGACGAACTGCACGTAGCCGAGTGGATCGCGCTCCTTGACGATGCCGGCATTGCAATCGAGCAGATAGCCGATCTGCGTGAATGTGAAAAACGAAACGCCAAGCGGCAGGATCACGTCCTGCATGCCGTGCGCCAGCCAGTCGGCCGGCGCGATGCCGCATGCGTGCACAAGCGCAGTGAGCAGCGTCGCCAGATACTTGTAGCGCACCAGCAGCGCGAGATCGCCCGCGATCGCGAGACCGAGCAACCAGCGGCGGCGAGCGGACTGCGCGGGCGCCGCGACGATCGCGCAGCTCATCGCGTAATTGAACACGATCGACGCCCCCAGCAGGCCGACGAACGCCGGATTCCACCAGCCGTAGAACACGATCGACGCGCCGCAGAGCCACGCCGCCGCGGCACGCGGCATGCGCTGGCCGAGCAGATAGTAGCCGGCCAGCGCCGGCGGCAGGAACAGCGTGAGGAAGATGAATGAATTGAACAGCATCGGGGTCAGTCCTGCTTCGCCTGTGCGGAAACGGGGGTAGTAGGGACGGCAGCGTTTGCGGCCGTCGCTTGCGCAGGCCCAGCCGCCGACGCATCGACCGGCATCGACAGCGCGTCTTCCGACATTTCCCAGATCACCACGCGCACGCTCTTCGGCCACGTGGCGCGATCGCGCCAGACCGCCTGCAACGCGCGATCAAACTGGCCGTCGTCGAGGCTGACGTTCCAGACTTCGCGGCGGAGCTGCTCGCCGAGGCGCTCGGCAAACGCGCTGCGGCGCGAGAACGAACTGCCCGCGAGCAGTATGTCGGCGGCAGGACCGTCGTCGAGCAAGCCGCCGGTGCGTCGTGCCTGCAGTGTTTCCGCAGCGACGACGTCAGGCGTCGGCCGCCAGGCGTCCGGCACGTCATCGAGGTTGGCGAGCGTGAGCAGATCGCCGATGCGCGGGGCGGGTGGCGCCGTCGCATGCGTGAATGTGGTGCCGCCGGGATTGCCTAGCAACGACAACACCGAAGCGCCAACCACCTGTGCGGCCGCTTGCGCGCCGCGCGCGTTCCAATGCACGTCGGTACGGAAAAACGCGGGACGTGCAGCTTGCAATGCCGGCAGCAATTCGACGTGCGCGACGTTGCTCGCGGTCAGCGCGCGGTTCCATACGTTCAGACGCTGCGTCATCCGCGCGTCCTGACGCAGCCCGCACAACGCTTCGCTCTCCACGCGCGCTTTGTCGGGCACCGTCACCACCACCAGTTGAATCCCGGTGCCGCGCAACGCATCCGCGTAGCGATGCAACGAAGCGATACGCGCGTT
>JBEKNG010000807.1:0-3098 GCA_049523075.1 Paraburkholderia sp. | reverse complement strand
CCTCGCTTATGACATGCCGGGCGTGACGGTGGATGGCAACAGTTTCACCGAGGTGCTGAACGCCGCCGAAGAGGCCGTTGCGCATGCGCGCAAAGGCGACGGGCCCACGCTGCTCGAATGCGAGACGTACCGTCTGCGCGGCCACTCCAAGAGCGACCGCAACCGTTACCGCACGCGCGAGGAGATCGACACGTGGAGTGCGCGCGACCCCATCGCGCGATTCGAGAACGAATTGCTGCAGTGCGGCTTGCTCGATGTCGCAAGTATCGCCACGCTGCGGGAAGAAGTGGAGGCGCAGATCGAGGCCGGTCTCGAGTTTGCGCAAAACAGTCCGTCGCCGCAGCGCGCCGAACTGACCCGTTACGTATATGCATCGACCAGCGGGAGCGAGCAATGACGGCGGACGTGCTTGAAAAGGTGCAGGGACTGGCCCACGGGCAGGCGGCGCAGCAGGAACAGACGCAAGCTCAGGCGCACGATGAAGTGCGCGAGTTGACCTACGCGCAGGCGATTCAGGAAGCGATGGCCATTGCAATGGAGCGCGATGAACGCGTATTCCTGATGGGCGAGGATATCGGCGTCTACGGGGGAGCATTTCAGGTCACGGGCGACCTGTATCAGCGCTTTGGCGCGGAACGGGTGATGGACACGCCCATTTCGGAACTCGGCGGCGCGGGCCTCGCAGTGGGTGCGGCAATGACCGGCTCGCGGCCGATCTACGAATTCCAGTTCTCCGACTTCGCCACGCTGGCGATGGAACAGATCGTCAACCAGGCTGCCAAGATGCGCTTCATGCTGGGTGGCGAAGCGTCGGTGCCGCTCGTGATGCGCTTTCCGGCAGGCTCGGGAACAGGCGCAGCTGCGCAGCACAGCCAGAGTCTCGAAGCCTGGTTTGCCCATGTGCCGGGACTGAAGGTGGTTCAGCCGAGCACGCCGCACGACGCGAAGGGCCTATTGCTGGCCGCGCTGGAAGACCCGGACCCGGTGCTGATCTTCGAGCATAAGCTGCTGTACAAGAGCAAGGGGCCCGTGCCCGAGGGCTATTACACCGTGCCGATCGGCAAGGCGGCCGTGTGTCGCGCGGGTCGCGACGTCACGATCGTGGCCACCTCGATCATGGCGATCCGCTCGCTGGAAGCCGCAACGCTGCTCGAGCAGGAAGGTGTGGATGCCGAAGTGATCGACTTGCGCAGCATCCGGCCGATCGACCGCGAGGCGATCATCGCCAGCATTCGCAAGACCTCGCGGCTGATCTGCGTCTACGAGGGCGTGCAGCAACTGGGCATTGGCGCCGAGATCGCCGCCATCGCCTGCGAAAGCGAGGCCTTCGATTATCTTGACGCGCCGGTGATTCGCCTGGGCGGTGCCGACTGCCCATTGCCGTACAACCCCGAGCTGGAAAAAGCGGCGGTGCCGCAGGTCGACGACATCGTCGCGGCGGCGCGTCGCGTCGTCGGTGGGAGGGGCTGAGATGCCGACCGAGGTCATTCTGCCGCGCGTCGACATGGACATGACCGAGGGCATGATCGCGGCGTGGCATGTCAACGAAGGCGACGAGGTACGCGAAGGAATGCTGATCTTCGAAATCGAGACCAGCAAGGCGACGATGGAAATCGACGCGCCGGCAAGCGGCATCATCCGGCAGATCAGTGCGCCGGTGGGCACGTCGGTGCCGGTCGGCACTGCGGTCGCGTGGATCTACGCAGCGGGTGAAGCGCTTTGTGAGCATGGCGAAACTGGCGTAGCCGCCGCGGAGCGCGCGGCGACGGCGCCGGCAGAGGCAACCCAGGCAGAGACGACACAAGCGCGGGCCATGGCGGCGTATCAACTTACAGCGCTGTCCGACCCACAGGCGAGTCTGTCTGAGGACGCCCCAGTGAACGGACCGCAACCTTTACGGGCAACCCCGGCTGCCCGGCGCCTCGCTCGCGAACGCGGGTTGCGGCTCGTGGACATAGCCGGGTCCGGGCCACATGGACGCGTCGCTGCGCAGGATGTGCTGCGTGTGGTTGCGCAGCCGGATGGTTCGGGGCACGTGCGCCGCGGCGCGCTGCGCACGTGCCTGCACAGCATCACATTGCGTAAGGGAAGCGGCGACCCGCTGGTGCTGTTGCACGGGTTTGCGGCGGAATCGAATAGCTGGCGGCCGTTCTCACAGGCCGTGGCACGCATGAACGGTCCCGAACCCGGCATGCTGGCCGTGGACTTGCCCGCGCATGGCAAATCCCCAGCCGAGGCGGCGGGCTCGCTGGAACAGATGGTTGCGGCGCTAGAGCACACCTTGCTTGACGCAGGCATCACACGTTGTCATCTGCTCGGTCATTCTTTCGGCGGCGCGCTGGCGTTGGCGACCACGGCAAGCGCGTCGCGCCTGGAAGTGCGCTCGCTCGCATTGCTTGCTCCGGCGGGTCTCGGGCCCGAAAGCAATGGCCCGTTCCTGCGCGGCCTCACCGAGGCGACCCGTCGCACGAGTCTCGCCGCGTGGCTCAAGCAGTTGTTTGCCGACCCGGCGCGGATGGACGAAAGCTTCATCGCGACTGCCGCGCAACAACTGGAAAGCCCTGAGGTTCGCGAACGCCTCGCGGCGGTGGCGGACACGCTCTTTCCGGACGGCACGCAGATGCTGGATCTGAGGCACCTGTTCAATGATCTGACGCTGCCGGTGCGCGTGCTTTGGGGGCAGCAGGACCGGATACTCCCGGTTAGGCATGCAGACGGTTTGCCAGGGCATGTCGCCGTGCATCGGTTCGCCGGCGTGGGGCATTTGCCACATGTCGAAGCCGAGGCGACGGTTGCTTGGTTGGTAATGCAAAACATCGCAGCTGCAACGATAGGCACACGCGCGCGTGCCGCGTTACGATGACGCTGCGAGCGACTGTTCCAACACTGCAGTCGAATGCCTGGTGAGAGCGTGGCAGGGGAATGACTGGCGTTTTCCCCGATGAATTTTAAAATGAACAATTGTATTATGAAAAGTGCAATATGTTCACCATCTTGATTGAAGAGGTTTGATTCAGAGAGCCCACCCCAGACGGTACGGTGCCGCGATCGGGCAGCGAAAGGCTCCAGCAGACAGCTTGCATGGGATGGGAGTGAGC
>JBEKNG010000806.1:0-3104 GCA_049523075.1 Paraburkholderia sp. | reverse complement strand
GCCCTCGTGGTTCACGAACACTTGGGTCTTGTATTCGAGGCGTCGGAACGCCGTCGAATGAACGATGCGGTCGCGATCACGCTGGAACTCAGTGCGCGCGCTGGGCGGCGCTTCGGCATGGCGACGTCCGCGTGATTGCGACGCATGCGCTGCATAAGGCGCGAGATGGGCTTCGAGCGCAGCGAGGTTGGGTGTCAGTGGAAGCTCCGGTGTCGTGCTCGCGGTCGACGCGGCGCCAGGGGCGGCATTCAAGCTTTCACTAGGCGTTTCACTCATCGGCTTCTCCGAATCAAGGACCACACCCGGTACGCATAGCAGCGGCGGGCGCTCCCGAGAAAGCGCCGGGCCACCCCAAGCTTT
The DNA here is from genome assembly GCA_049523075.1 of Paraburkholderia sp. Lineage (GTDB taxonomy): Bacteria > Pseudomonadota > Gammaproteobacteria > Burkholderiales > Burkholderiaceae > Paraburkholderia. The sequence continues at coordinate 2,744 of JBEKNG010000806.1, read as the reverse complement.
CTCATCCCCCGGGTAGTCCGGAGCGAAGCGCCTGGTTTGGAGGCCCTCTTCAAAACGCCGGGCCGTCCCAGGTTTTCCGCCCCGCAGGAAGTCTCCTCGGGAGACTTGCCCCTTCGGGGGCTTGGCACGAAGCGACAGGTTTTGGGGGCTCTCAGACGGCGGCCGCTAGCGTGGCATGCACGGCGGCGTCGGGTGCCGGGCCGATCAGCGTCTCCCCAAAACGCTTCAGCAGGATGAATTTAATCTCGCCCGCTTCGGCTTTCTTGTCGACCCGCATCAGGTCGACATAGCGGGATTCGCCAAGCGCGGGCGCGCGGGTAGGCAAATGCGCGGCCTTGATCACGTCGACGAGACGCCGGCGCGCCGCTTCGTCGAGATGGCCGAGGCGCACGGACAGGTCAGCCGCCATCACCATCCCGCAGCCGACTGCCTCGCCATGCAGCCATTCGCCGTAGCCGAGCCCGGCTTCGATCGCATGGCCGAACGTGTGGCCAAAGTTGAGAATCGCACGCAGACCGCCTTCGCGTTCATCTGCGGCCACCACCGAAGCCTTGATCTCGCACGAGCGCTTGACCGCTTCTGCGAGCGCTTGGGGCTCGCAGCGATTCAAGGCGTCGACATTCGCCTCGATCCAGTCGAAGAAGGCGGCGTCAGCAATGGCGCCGGTCTTGATAACTTCAGCGATGCCGGCTGCCAGCTCACGCGCCGGCAGCGTACGCAACGCGCCGATGTCCGCAATGACGGCTTGCGGCTGGTAAAACGCGCCGATCATGTTCTTGCCGAGCGGATGGTTGATACCGGTCTTCCCGCCCACCGACGAATCGACCTGCGACAGCAGCGTAGTCGGCACCTGGATGAACGGCACGCCGCGCATATAGGAGGCGGCAGCAAACCCGGTCATGTCCCCGATCACCCCGCCACCCAGTGCGATCAGCGTCGTCTTGCGATCGGCCCGTGAACCCAGCAGCGCGTCGAAGATCAGATTGAGCGTTTCCAGGTTCTTGTAGGCTTCGCCATCGGGCAGCACGACCGTGGACACCTGCTTGCCGAGTGGCGCGAGAGCCTCACGCAGCGTGTCGCCGTAGAGCGGGTCGACGGTGGTATTGGTGACGATCGTGACGGACGAACCGGCGATATGCGGCGCAAACAGCGCAGTCTGGCCGATCAGGTCGGCACCAATATGGATGGGATAGGCGCGGTCGCCCAGTTCGACTTTGACAGTAATCATGCTTGCATTATGACGCAGGACGTTTGGCGACGCCCGCCATCTCGAGCTGCATCAGGACCATGTTGACGAGGCCGTTGACCGACGGCCGGCCGGTTTCGATGACGAAATGCGCACACTCGCGATAAAGCGGATCGCGCACCTCGTAGAGTTCTTCCAGGCGCGCTTTGGGGTCTTCGGTCTGCAGCAGCGGGCGGTTCTTGTCGCGCCGCGTGCGCAGCCACAGATCGTGCGGATTGGCGCGCAAATAGACGACAAGTCCGTTCTTTTGCAGCGCGAGGCGGTTTTCCGGCCGCAATACGGCGCCGCCCCCCGTGGCCAGCACGATATTCTGCTGGAGGGTCAGGTCGGTGATTACATGCGATTCGCGGTCGCGAAAGCCCGCTTCGCCCTCGAGTTCGAAGATGACGGGGATGCGCGCACCCGTACGTGCCTCGATTTCGTGATCGGAATCGAAGAACGGACGATCCAGCCGGCGCGCCACCGCGCGGCCCACGGTGGTCTTGCCTGCCCCCATGAGCCCTACAAAAAATACATTGGCGTGTGCGTCCCGCGCTTGCAACGGTGTCCTCTGGCTAATCCGGTATGGTTCGTGCCGCAGCTTACTGGCAAAGCGACTGCCTTGTCGAGCCTGCGGGCCGCGGCCGCGGCAGGCGCTCAATTCGTCTGCACAACGCGCGGCGTAATAAAAACGACCAGTTCGCTGCGCTGGTCACGGTGTGCCCGATGACGGAAAAACGCACCCAAAAGCGGTATTTTGCCCAGGAGTGGCACCCGAGTCACATCATCCCTGTCATCCGTGGCATAGATTCCGCCAATTGATACCGTTCCGCCGTCCTCCACCTCGACGCGCGTCTGCACGTGCTTGGTGTTAATGGCCGGCCCCGCGGCCGTCTGCTCGCCCACGCTGTCCTTGGCGATATCGAGATCCAGCACCACCCGGCCGTCGGGCGTTATCTGCGGCTCAACCTCCAGTTTCAGGCTCGCGCGGCGAAACTGCACGCCGGAGACGCCTTGACCCACTTTTGCCTGATACGGCAGCTCGGTGCCCTGCTCGACGATCGCCTTCATCCGGTCAGCGGTCACCACGCGCGGGCTTGAGACAGTTTCACCGTGCCCCTCCGCTTCCAGCGCGCTCAATTCTGTATTGAGCAGGCGCGTGGCCTGGGCGGCGAACAGCGTGAGGCCCGCCGTGGCTGCATCGAACCCGGATAGGGGCCCCGCCGACAGATCGTAGACCGTGCCGTCCTTGCCGCCAGTCAGCCCCCTTGATGTGCCGCCATCCGCGCCCGCCGCAGCGAGCGAAAGCCGCACGCCCAGGTTACGCGAAAAGCCCTGCTCCCCTTCGACGATACGCGCTTCAATCAGCACCTGGCGCGACGGCCGGTCGATCGACGCCAGCAGTTCGGCAATTTGCGTGATGCGCGCGTCCAGATCCGTGACGAACAGCAGGTTGGTGCGCACATCCGCCATCGCTGCGCCGCGCTTTGAAAGCACGCGCTGGCTCCCCGAGCCGGTC
>JBEKNG010000805.1:0-3105 GCA_049523075.1 Paraburkholderia sp. | reverse complement strand
CACCGCGCAGGACCGCGACGCCGCGCAGCAGATGGGCGTCAACGTCAACGCGGTCAATCAGGCGGTGTTTGCGATTGCCTGTGGCCTCGGCGGACTGAGCGGCCTGCTGGTCGGCATGTACTACAACAGCATCGATCCGGCGATGGGTTTCGAGGCCACGCTGAAAGGCGTGGTCGCGTTGCTGATCGGCGGACTCGGCAACGTGCCGGGCGCGATTGCGGGGAGCCTGTTGCTCGGGCTCGTCGAGAGTTATGGCGTGGCGCTGTTCGGTACCAGCTACCGTGATCTGTTCGCGTTCGTGTTGCTGCTCGTGTTTCTCGTCTGGCGGCCCAACGGGCTGTTCAGTTCCAATCGGCGCCTGCCGCCAGAGCCGTTGACCGGCACCTTCCTGTCGAACCGTCGAGCGGTGCGGATTCCGCAGCCCGTATTGATCGTTGCGATTGTCGCTGCGTTCGCGCTGCCGCTGCTGGTGTCGTCGCCGTATCTGCTGCAGATACTCACCAACGGGTGGATCTATGGTCTGCTCGCACTGAGTCTGACGCTCGTTGCCGGCACCGTCGGACAGATTTCGCTGGGGCACGCGGCGTTGCTGCTGATCGGCGCGTATGCGTCGGCGTTGCTGTCGGTGGATATCGGCTGGTCGCCCGCCGTCACGATTCCGCTCGCGGGACTGATCACCGCGCTGCTCGGCACGCTGCTCGTGTATCCGGCGTTCCGTTTGCGCGGCCACTACGTGTCGATCGCGACGCTCGGGATCGGCGAGATCGTCGGTCTGGTGATCCTGAACTGGGACGGTCTGACGCGCGGGCCTGTCGGCATTACCGGGATTGCGCCGCTCGCTTTATTCGGCTGGCCGTTAAGCAGCGCACGCGCGGTGTACTGGTTCACGCTCGCGGTACTAGTGGTGCTTGCGCTGCTACAGGTGCGCCTGCTGCGTTCGCATCTGGGCCGTACGTGGCGCGCGATTCGCGAGGACGACGTCGCCGCGCGCGCCTATGGCGTGCGGCCGAATCGCTACAAGGCGATGGCGTTTGCATGCGGCGGCCTCGGCGCGGGCATTGGCGGCGCGATTGCTGCGCATCTGTATAGCTACATCAACTACCAGACCTTCGATTCGCAGGTGTCGATTCTCGCGCTGACGATGGTGATTCTCGGCGGCCTCGGCAGCGTGGCGGGCGCAGTGGTGGGCGCCGTCGCGCTGATCAGTCTGCCGGAGATGTTCCGCTTCGCCGCCGAATACCGGATGCTGATTTACGGCGTCGTGCTGCTATTGCTGGTGCGCTTCCGTCCGCAAGGACTGTTCGGCACCGCGTGATGGAGACTTCCATGAATCATCCTGAGGTCGGCGGCAAGGACATCCTGTTCGACGTACGGCGGGTCACGCGGCGCTTCGACGGCCTGACCGCGGTCGACGGCGTGAGCCTGTCGGTGGCGCGCGGCGAATGCGTCAGCGTGATCGGACCGAACGGTGCCGGCAAGTCGACGCTGTTCAATCTGCTGACCGGCATCGACGTACCGGACGACGGCATCGTGCGTTTCGACGGCGAAGACGTGACGGGCTTCTCGCCGGAACGCCTCGCAGCGCGCGGCGTCGCCCGTACGTTCCAGCATGGCCGCGTGTTCGGCAACCTGAGTGTGCTCGACAACGTGCTGCTGGGCGCTCACGCACGTCTCGCGTTTGCCCGTCCAGGCTGGCCCGTGGTGGGCGCAGTGGCCGAAACCTTGCGTGCGTTGTTTGCGCCACCGGCCGTGCGGCGCGAAGAAGCGGCGTTGCGCGCCGAAGCGCTGCAGATCATCGCGCGTTTTGGCATGCGCCTCGCACCGCGCATCGACGAGCCCGCGCACAGCCTGTCGTATGCAAACCGGCGCAGGGTCGAAATCGCGCGGGCGCTCGCGCTGCGTCCACGGATCCTCGTGCTTGACGAGCCGACTGCTGGCATGAATGAATCGGAGACGGCTGAAATGCTCGAACTGATTCTCGAATTGAAGCGCGACGGACTGACCCTGCTGCTGATCGAACACAAGCTCGAACTGGTGATGAAGCTGTCCGATCACGTGATCGTGCTCGACGACGGCCGCAAGATCGCTGAGGGACTGCCCGACGAGGTTCGCCATGATCCTGCTGTGATTGAAGCGTATCTCGGCCACCGGCAGGTGGGCGCGCAAGCGCCGCTTGAGCCGCAGGTGGTTGTGCGCAGCCCGGAGCGACTGACACCATGAGTTTTTCACGTTACCGCGCAGGCCTCTTTGCATCATGAGCACCATGACAGAACCGCTTTTAAAGCTTGACCGGATAGATTCGTTCTACGGCCAGATCCAGGTGCATTTCGGCGTGAACCTCAGTGTGCCGCGCGGTGAGATCGTCAGTCTGCTCGGCGGCAACGCGAGCGGCAAATCCACCGCGATGAAGGTGATTCTCGGCTCGCACAAGCCGCGTGCCGGCACGGTCAGTTTCGACGGGCACGTGCTCAACGGTCTGTCGACGCCGCAAATCGTGCGGCGTGGCATCGCTTCGGTGCCCGAGGCGCGGCGCCTGTTCGGTGATATGACGGTGCGCGAAAACCTGCTGATGGGCGCGTACACCCGCAGCGATCGCGGTGGCATCGACGAAGATTATGAACGGATGCTCGATCTGTTTCCGCGCGTACGCGAACGGTTGACGCAGCGAGCCGGCACGCTGTCCGGCGGCGAACAGCAGATGCTCGCGATGGCGCGTGCGTTGATGAGCCGGCCGTCGCTGATCTGCATGGACGAACCGACGATGGGCCTGTCGCCGCTCTATGTCGATAAGGTGCTTGATCTGATTCGCACGATCAACCAGCAGGGCGTGACGTTTTTCATGGTCGAGCAGAATGCGAGCCTCGCGTTGCAGATCGCGCATCGCGGCTATGTGCTGCAGACGGGGCGTGTGGTGCTGTCCGGTGAAGCGGGCGCCTTGCTCGGCGACCAGCGGATACGCGATGCATATCTCGGCGGCGCGCTTGCGTCTGAACCGGCGTCATGAGAGAAGCGGCCGCGCTGATCGCGTCTGCGTTCCCGTTCCCGTCTGCGCTCGCGTTGACGCGCGGCGTGATAAACGACTCGCCGCGCCCGTTCCCGCTTTAA
>JBEKNG010000804.1:0-3105 GCA_049523075.1 Paraburkholderia sp. | reverse complement strand
GTAGCCCATCTGCGACGTGCGTGAACGGTGGCCGAACGAACGCAGATCATTCACGCCGTACCAGCGGTGGCTGCGCAATTCTTCAGGGGTCTTTCTCTTCGTGCTCACTTCGTAGTGCTCCAGAAAACTCAGTCGGTAAAGCGCCCGCCGCGACGTGGCACGGTCGGCAGCCGGGCCCGCATCGTCCGCCGCAGCGTCGACTCGCTGCAGGCAGCAAACGCGTCGGCGCTGAGTGAGAGGAATGCGGTAGCGGGGCTGCCTGCGACCTGCATTGCCCTCGTACCGATAGGCAGTTGCGGCGCTGACGCTTCGGTGGTCGGGATATTGGAAAGGAGGCTCGGGTGTGGTGCCTTGAACCCGGGGAAGCTTTCCTTTGCGAGCCGGTGATCGCTCGAGAAGTTGTCAATGTTCAACGACGCGGGCTGGGCCCGCACCGCGTCAGCGGCAAGGTCGATGCCGAATGCAACCGACGCATTCGGGAATTTGACTGACAACCCGCTCAAATCGAACATCTGGTCTCCTTACCCATCTTATTATTTGGACAATCCGCCAGGCAGACGCCTGATGAATTTACCGCGCGAGGCGGCCCGATGAGCGAAGATACCTAACCACTACCAATGATGTCAAGCAACTATACGGCCGGCGACCGACCACCTATTTAAAAAAATCCACTGCAACTCTTTGTTTCTAATGAATTTAGCTGGATGGATCAGGAAAACCCGCATGTTGCGAGCTTACCAATGCCAAACATGGGTGACCGCAGAGGAAACTGGTAAGACAAATACGCGTTTCTCATCAACCCTCCGCAATCAGCCCGTGACTCGCTGCAACCGCAGAAAGCCAAGCGGCAAGACGCGCGAACACAGATCGCCCCTCACGCACAGCGATCTGAAAGCATCATGAGACGCCTTTGACCAGCGCCGCAGCGGCTTACGTGCGTGCGTTCGCCACCAGGTCGCGTTCGAAGGCGAGCAACGCCTGGGTCGCGGCGTCGACCGCGGCGTGGTGTTCCTTCGGCGTAGCACTAAGCAGCGGCAGGATCGCACCCATGTCGGCGATCCCCGAAAACGTCACGGCATCGTGCAACACGCGGATCAGCGAAATGTGGTCGCGCAGCGTCTCGAGCGGCATGAACGCGTCGTAGATACGTTGGGCATCAGCGTGTCGCGATTCCTTCGCGGCGCGCAGCAGCGCGGTCACCGAGTGCGACGCAATGCAGCCCGAACCCGTCGTCCACGAAGCCAGTCCAAAATCGCGCACATGGACCAACGCCGGGCGCTCACCCATGCCCGACACGACGCGCGCCGGGTTGACGCTTTCCAGCAGACGCCTCAGGTAGGCGTCTTCCGAGGGATTGTCCCGCACGATGGCGTACTTGACCGCGATCAGCGTGCAACGGTCGACGAGGCGAGCGAGTGTATCGACATCGACGTAGTTCTCGCTCTTGATATACAGGGTGAGCGGGATCCCCGCTGCGTCCACAATCCGCGTCAGGCCAGCCTCGACGCCTTCAGACGTGGTGAAGCCGGCGAGCGGCAGCACCATCGCCGTACGATAGGAAGTCTGCGCGAGGATGCGGGCCTGATCGAGCATCTTGCCGTAGTCGGGACCAATCGCCGGGATGACCCGCGTGTCCGGACCCGCGCTTTGCGCGAGCATGTCGAGCAGCTCACGGTATTCGCTGAGGGCGACGTGATAGAAGTTTGCGTTGCCGCCGTACAGGAGCGTGCGAACACCGCCCGCCTCAATGTGCCGGATCAGCTTCAGATTTTCGTTGGCGTCGAGCGACAGGTCGGCATGGCGCGCAAGCGGCGGCACAGCCATCACGGTCGAGGCAAATTCGCTCTCGACGATTGGGGACACGTTCATGGGGTCTCTTGTCTCTTGTCGGATATTTGATTGCTGACAGACTGAACGGTAGCACTGTCGCCGTGATGTTGTCAAACAACATGACAAATCAACCAAATCCCCGTTTTGAGACGTGCTAATCCTCGTTGCGAGGGTACGATTGCGGCGGCCCCGCCCGTACCTAGCCTTTAGGCGCCGACCATACGCTCCATGGCGTTGGCCAGATGTTCCCGCATCGCCCGTTCCGCGCCGCGCGCATCGTGTCGCCGGATGGCCTCGAGCACGGCGAGATGCTCCGCCTGGACAAGCCGCTGCCGCTCGATCGACTTCGCCTGCGAGAGCTTGCGCGACAGGCTCATGCTGGATTCGACCTGCTCATGAATGAAGGAGAGTGCCGTAATGAAGAACTGATTCTTCGACGCCCGCGCCACGGCCAGATGAAAGGCAAAATCATCGCGAGCGCCGATTCCTTCGCTGCGAATGACCTGCTGGAGGTTGTCCCACGCATGCTGGATGGCATCGAGATCGGCCTCGTCGGCCTTCTGCGCGGCGAGCGACGCCCCGCCCACCTCCGTCATCACGCGAAACTCATAACAGCGCCGCACATCCGACAAGGTTTCCAGCGGCGCGAAGCGGCGCAGGTTAGGATCTGGCCGACGCCGAACGGTTGTGCCGGAACCTTGCCGAGTCGCGATGATGCCGTCCGCGCGCAACTGGGCCAGCGCTTCGCGCACGGTCGGGCGGGAGGTTTCGAAGCGCTCGGCCAGCGTATGCTCACTTGGTAGCCGGTCCCCTGCCTGATACTCGCCGTCGATGATGCGGTTCAGGATGTCGCTGTAGACCTTTCCCGGCATGCCGGGCGATTTGTGTTCGATCATGGCCGAGGAGTCGTCTAAAGTTGTCACACTGGACAACAATTGTACGACCACTTTCGCTGCAAGCGCATAGTGGTAAACAACTTAGGCCCATGACCGGAGATTCGCGCGTCCCGCCCCGTTACGACGGACTTTTGAGCGTCCCTTAAGCAACTGAAAGGCCACTCGTAACACGAGCCGTGGCACGCCATCTTCGGCGCACCACGCGCTCGCAATGTTTACTGCGCACCAAGCTTGTTGATAAGCACGTCCAGTTGTGCGATTTCCTCAGCGGTCAGATCGGTGAGTGGAGCGCGCACCGGACCGGCGTCGTGGCCCACCAGTTTCGCACCGGCCTTGACGATGCTCACCGCGTAACCCTGGCGGCGATTACGTATCGCCA
>JBEKNG010000803.1:0-3109 GCA_049523075.1 Paraburkholderia sp. | reverse complement strand
CGGGTTTCGATAAGATCGGCCATGATTGCTCCGAAGGTCAGGTGGGGGAACGCCGCGAGGGCGAGTGAGTGTGAGTAGCTTCAGCGTTCAGCAATAGTTCGGCCGCGGCGCGCGCATCCAGTGCCGCATCGGGTTCGCCACTGACCAGCGCCACGCCGATTGCGCCGTCGATCAGGATCAGCCACTGACGCGCGAGGCGCGCCGCGCGCCGGCTGTCGGCGCCCGTTTCGGCCATGTGCTCGTCGCATCGCTCACGCACGAACGCCAGCAGCCGTTCCTTATGCTCGCGTGCGACGATGCGAATCGGATCATCCGCTGCGGCAATCTCGCCGGACGCATTGAGAAACGCACAACCGTGGAAATCTTCCGAGGCAAACCACTCGCGCAACACGTCGAACATGTCGAGCAGGTGGGTACGCGCACTCTTGCCGTGGCGCAGCGTGCCTTCGGTGAACCAGTTCATCCACCGTTCGTCACGGCGTTCAAGCGCCGCGGCAACCAGCGCGTCCTTCGATTCGAAGTACGTATAGAAGCTTTTGCGCGCCGTGCCGGATTGCCGGACGATCGCGTCCACCCCGGTTGCATGGATGCCGCCGGCGTAAATCAGCGCTTCGGCAGCGTCGAGCAGACGCTCGCGCGCGCTGCCTGGGGTCAGAGGTTCAGTAGAAGTGGCCATGGACGAAGAGTAGAACGATCATTCTCCTCCGTCAAGAAAAATCAAGAAAATTCCTGGTGAGGGAATTTTTCCAGCATCGGCGGCGTTAACCAGAATAGTGCGCAGAATAGTGCGTTGGACAATGCGCTGAAGAATGGGCAGGACGCCCCGGCAATCGCCACGGCGAACCCTTCGGGGCGCGATCGCGCAGCATGCGCTATCGTGGCGTGAAGCGAATCAGGAGAGCCAGGTAATGAAGAAGTACGCCGTCCGCGCCGTCGTTTCGCGCGCGTTATCGATTGCGGTAGTCGCTGCGGTCGCCGCATGTACGCCGCTACAGGTCGTCACGCACACGGTCACGCAGACCGAAGCCAGCGTGCCGGCGGGGCAGTACACGCTCGACCCGCATCACTGGAGCGTCACGTTCGACGTCGAACACTTGAAATATTCGCGCTTCACGATGCGTTTCGACCGCGCCACCGCTCAGCTTGACTGGAACGCGGGCGGCCTCGACAAAAGTTCAGTGGTGGCGAACATCGACGCTGCCAGCCTCGACACCAATGTGCCGCTACTCGACAAGCAGGTCAAAAGCGACAGCGTGCTCGACGTGACGCAATATCCGCAGATCCGCTTCGTCAGCACCAGCTTTGAGCGGACCGGCGATGCACGCGGCAAGCTCACCGGCAATCTGACAATCCACGGCGCGACGCAACCGGTGACGCTCGATGTGGTGTTCAACGGTTTCGGCCCGGACCCGCTCACCAAGCAGGACACGCTCGGCTTTTCGGCGGAGGGGAGCTTCAGCCGGGCAAAGTTTGGACTGGCGACGTGGTATCCGGCAGTGGGCGATGACGTGCACGTGCGGATACAGGCAGAATTCGTCCGACCGCCCGCGGGCGCGTAAGCGGCGCACGCAGGCTTGAGGCCGGATGGGTTGCTACTCGTCGATAGCCGAGCAGCGGTTTTGCGTCTGCAGGCTCAGGCGGTCCAGTCGAGAATCACCTTGCCGCTTTCGCCCGAAAGCATCGTGGCAAACGCACGTTGGTAATCGTCGACGGGGAAGTGGTGCGTGAGGATCGGCGACAGGTCCAGCCCGCTTTGCAGCATGGCGACCATCTTGTACCAGGTCTCGAACATTTCCCGGCCGTAGATGCCCTTGATTTCCAGACCTTTGAAGATCACCTGGTTCCAGTCGATCGCCGTCTGCGCGGGCGGAATGCCGAGCAGCGCGACCTTGCCGCCGTGGTTCATCGCTTCGAGCATGCCGGTGAACGCGCTCGGTACGCCGGACATTTCCAGGCCAACGTCGAAGCCCTCGGTCATGTGAAGATCGGCCATCACATCGCGCAGCGATTCGCGTGAGACGTTCACCGCGCGCGTCGCACCCATCTTGCGCGCGAGTTCGAGCCGGTAGTCGTTGACATCGGTGACCACGACGTTGCGTGCACCGACATGTCTCGCGATCGCCACCGCCATGATGCCGATAGGCCCGGCACCGGTAATCAACACATCTTCGCCAACCAGGTTGAACGACAGCGCCGTGTGCGTCGCGTTGCCGAACGGGTCGAAGATCGCCGCGAGGTCGTCGGAGATTTCAGGCGGAATCTTGAAGGCATTGAAGGCCGGAATCACCAGATATTCGGCAAAGGCCCCTTCGCGGTTCACGCCCACGCCCACGGTATTGCGGCACAGATGTCGGCGCCCGGCGCGACAGTTACGGCAAAAGCCGCACGTGATATGCCCTTCGCCCGAGACACGGTCGCCCATGGCAAAGCCGCGGACTTCCTGGCCCATTTCGACGATCTCGCCGACGTATTCGTGACCCACGTGCATCGGCACGGGAATGGTTTTCTGCGCCCAGTCGTCCCACTTCCAGATGTGGATGTCGGTACCGCAGATGGCCGTGCGCTTGATGCGGATCATCACATCGTTGTGGCCGACTTCGGGTTTCGGTACGTCCGTGAGCGTCAGGCCCGGTGCGCGTTCGAGTTTTGCGAGTGCTTTCATGTGCGCCTCCAGGTTTTAAATGATGCCGAGCGAGCGGCCCACGCGCGCGAATGCATCTACTGCGCGATCGATCTGTTCAGGCGTATGCGCCGCGCTCATCTGCGTACGAATGCGCGCGCGACCCTTGGGCACCACCGGGAACGAGAAGCCGATGACGTAGACGCCTTCCTTCAACAGTTCGTCGGCCATGCGCGAGGCGAGTTGCGCGTCGCCGAGCATCACCGGAATGATCGGATGTTCGCCCGGCACCAGCGTGAAGCCGAGCGCACTCATCTTGCTGCGGAAATGCGCTCCGTTGGCCCGCACGCGTTCGCGCAGTGCTGCACCTTCGGCGCTCGCGAGCAATTCCAGCACCTTCAGCGACGCCGCCGCAATGCTCGGCGTCAGCGTGTTCGAGAACAGATAGGGGCGCGAGCGTTGCCGCAACAATTCGACGATTTCCTTGCG
>JBEKNG010000802.1:0-3110 GCA_049523075.1 Paraburkholderia sp. | reverse complement strand
ACATTTAACCGGACACCACCTGCTTACGCATTTGCATACCCACCAGCGCCTTGCGAAAACCCAGTTGTGCCGCCTTTAACTCGGTGCACCGCTCAGTCGAAAGCCGTCGCACCAAGGACCAAACCACAGAAGTTCCGGCGAAGATATTTCGGATCCATTCGATCAAGGACATCCGCATTGACGGTCCCGAAGGTGGTCTCGGGGCGATGCAACATCCCGGCACCAAGCGCCTCAATGATGCCCTCCTTGAACCGTTCACCTCGCCCGTATACATCCAGAATCCGTTGCTTCTGCTCATTGCTCAGGTCGTCAAGATGTAGCCCAAACATATCAGCCTCAACGCCCCTCGTTAGAAGCGCAACAAGGGTAGATTTATGCATCGCAATTCCGGGTGTAGTATGCAACGCAATGGCGTCCCAGACTTCCTGAGCGTTGGCAACACTGATGTCGTGCGCCGCGAGAAACTGTCGCGCGGCATTTGCGCCATCGACCTCGAACCTAAGCCTCGAGCTACGATATCCTTCAGTCAGGCCAACGCGATGAAACAGCGCGCTGACATACAGAAGTTCGTGGTCCACGGCCATCCCTAGTTTCGTTCCGCTTAAGCATCCGAAGGCAAACACGCGGTGAGAATGGTTGTACAGCAGTTCCGTTTCGATACCCCTTATAAAATTCCGGGCGGCACGCGCCATACCGCCATTGGGGATCTTTAGGCCTGGTACACTTCGATGCATTCTCCGTTCTCCAGTTTGCTTCGTTGACTTCTGCTCGCCTCATGCTCGCCGCGCGCTGCTTAGAATGGTCAGCATTGATTCCTCGTCGCATATGAACACGTCCGCGCCCTAGACGTCTTGCAGAATGATTGTTCGGTCGTGCGACTCGACACCGGAGAACATCTGTGGCTAGTAGTCAATAAAAGCGAGCACACTTGAATCGGTCGGGTTACCTATTCCTTTGCCATGGGAGGCTCCTCGGCAGATTGACTCGATGGGAGCCATGGCCTTCGTAAGCGCATTGCCGTCTGCGTACACATCAAGCATAGACGTTGCGAAGGTAAGCGTCATTGATTCAGACTTAATCGTTCTTAAACCTCAACGCCGCGCTGTGAAGGTTCCGCATGGTCCGCAAACAATCCAGTGCAGCCCATGCCTCGGAGCCTTGAGTTTGCACAAGGCCGGGGCATGCACCGTCGTGTTTCTTACGCGCTTTCCGATTCGAAAGACGACCCACGTCCGAGCTTTCTCAGATGCGTGAGTTGTCGATCGTTTCACTGTACGAAACCGTGCGTCTCATATTCACGTTGATTAAGGATGATTAAGCATAGGACGAGACGCTTTCCGGCGTTTGTCGTTTAAGCTTTCGACAACACTCGGTATTTCGCAACCCGAGAGGTTAGCGAGGAGGGATTGCCAGACGGTCACCGCGTCTTTGTTTGATTACGTTGTGGCCACCCGCTCAGATTGACAGTGCCTCTATAGGCATCCTCGAAGCCGTATGGTATCGAAAGTATGAGCTAGCGAGAAACATCTATGACGCCCGAAATCGAGTCCCCTACGGGGGGTTCCAGCCATCCACGCTTGACACGAGGCATGGTTGCGTTATTCGCTTTCTGCTGTGCAGCTATCGTCGCCAACCTTTACTACGCGCAACCAATCATCGCTCTCATCGCGCCAGCAATCCACATGTCTGCGGGTACAGCGAGTCTGATCGTTTCGCTGACGCAAGTTGGATATGCGCTCGGCATGTTCTTCCTGGTCCCGCTAGGTGATCTGGTCGAAAACCGGCGGCTGATGATGACGACAGCGCTGATTTCCGTTGGTGCGCTGGCAGCGGCGTCAACGGCACACCACACGACGACCTTCCTTCTCGTGTCATTAGTGCTGGGCTTTAGCACTGTGACCGTCCAGATTCTGGTTCCGCTGGCTGCACACATGGCCCCCGACGAAACGCGCGGCCGGGTTGTGGGCACCATTATGGGCGGCCTACTCCTTGGCATTTTGCTGGCCCGCCCGATCTCCAGCTTCGTCGCTGGGCACTTCGGATGGCGGACGGTATATTGGGGAGCCACACTTCTTATGGCCAGCGTTGCGGCGCTGCTGGCGGCTACGATGCCGTCGCGCCAACCGGCGCACACAGGGTCGTACGGGCAGCTCATCCACTCACTCGGCGGCCTTCTACTAACAATGCCGGTACTGCGCCACCGAGCGCTGTATCAAGCGCTAATGTTCGCGTCTTTCAGCTTATTCTGGACCACTGTGCCTCTGGAGCTTATGCGTCACTATGGCCTGTCCCAGTCGGGCGTCGCTCTCTTCGCGCTTGTTGGCGCAATCGGCGCGACTTCTGCGCCAATCGCCGGAAGGCTCGCCGATGCAGGCCACGCCAGAATCGGAACGTACATCGCATTGGTGGTCGGCACACTATCTTTCGCTCCAAACCTGATTTTTCCGAGTCTTGGGGTCGGCGGCCTCGTTGCGACAGGCGTCGTGCTTGACTTCGCTACCCAGATGAATCTTGTGGTCGGTCAGAGAGAGATTCTCGCGCTTGATGCTGCAAGTCGTAACCGGTTAACGGCGCTTTACTTCACCAGTATCTTTCTCGGAGGGGCAGTGGGGTCGGCGGTTGCGAGCAGCCTGTACGAGGAAGCGGGATGGCGTCTCAGCGCGTTGATCGCCAGCCTCTTCCCAATGTTCGCCCTAGGTCATTTCCTCATTTCGGTCCGCAAACGCTGACCCAGCCCCCCGACATCCGATTCCGCCGCGACTTCGAGCGTGAGACCACATGGCGCTAGGCTAAACAAGAAAGGCAACCTGTCTTGATCAGACGCCACCTACTAGCTACCGACGGGCAGTCTTCTCACGCGATTCCGGTTTCTGCATAAATTTCATTTGTGATGGCGGGTGCTATCGGCGCCCTTCCCCGCTCTGGCACAGCGCCACCGCAACATCATCTCGGTGGATAACATTCTCGTGGCGCGACGTCGCAGTTGAACAATATAAATCCCCTGCTTTCCGGTGCCCAGCGCGGCAGCCAAAGGCTGCGGCCGAGGAGGACGTCGATGACAATCTGGATGCGTTTGCGGAAATTGATCCTCTTGAGCTCCGCCGGGATCT
>JBEKNG010000801.1:0-3111 GCA_049523075.1 Paraburkholderia sp. | reverse complement strand
AATGCATCAAAATTTCCCCAAACGTGGCTCAAACGCTTGGCGCTGACATAGCGGCCAGGCATAATCGGTGCGCTTCCAGGCGTCGGCTCCACCAGGCCGGCGTGCTGCTCCTTGATTTTTCACCCACTGAAAGGACCGCCGCGTGAGCTTGTCGTTTCTGATTTTTCTGAGCGTGCTGCAGGGCGTCACGGAATTGTTCCCCGTCAGCAGCCTCGGTCACACCCTGCTCGTGCCCGCTCTGTTCGGCATGCATATCGACGAGCATGCGCCGCAGTTGCTGCCGTTCCTCGTCGCGCTGCATCTCGGCACGGCGCTCGCGCTCCTGTGGTACTTCCGCAAGCGCTGGATCGCGCTGATCGGCGGCTTCTTCGCCTCGCTCGGCGGCCGCCGCAACGACGACGGCCACATGATGTGGGCCGTGATCATCGGCACGATTCCGGCCGGTCTGGTCGGCCTGGTGCTCGAAAAGCGCCTTGAGCGGCTGTTCCACGATTTGCGTATCGTGGCGATCGCGCTGATCGTCAACGGTGTGCTGTTGTGGTTCGGCGACCGCCTGCAGCGTGCGCGTGCGCATCAGGCGCCGGAGAAGCTGACCTTTCGCCAGGCGTTCTTTGTCGGACTGGCGCAGATCGGCGCGCTGATTCCGGGTTTTTCGCGCAGCGGCCTGACGATGATCGCCGGTAATGCGGCGGGTCTGAGTGCGGAGAAGGCGGCGGAGTTTTCGTTCCTGCTCGGCACGCCGATCATTTTTGCGGCCGGCATCCTCGAACTGCCGAAGCTGTTCCATGCGCCGGGTCAATTGGGCGACGCGCTGCTCGGCGGCGTGCTGACTGCGATTGCCGCGTATCTGAGCGTGCGCTTCCTGATGCGTTATTTCGAGGGGCGCGGGCGCCTCGCCAGCTTCGGCGTGTACTGCGTGATCGCGGGTATCGTCTGTCTTGGCTGGTTCATGCTCCACGCGCAACCGGTCTGAGCGCGTAGCGGCCGTGATGCGGGGAGGTGCACGGCAGCCCTGCTGGCTGCCGTGGCCGGCCTGGCAGGTTCGGTTATAATCCGGCCCCTGCGTGGCTGCTGCGCCTTGCCAGGTGGTTGAGGTGCCGGTCGCGAGGTACTCGCGTGCGGCAGCGGCCGGGCAGCCCACAGCGGTCGTGTCGACACTGGCCGCTTATTGATCAGTCGAGGCGTTTGTTGCCCGGTCGGTTAAAATTTCGGTGTCACCTCTTATTTTCCGCCCTTAGCTCAGACGGATAGAGCAACGGCCTTCTAAGCCGTAGGTCACACGTTCGAATCGTGTAGGGCGGGCCACACATTTAGCGTCAACGGAATCAGGCGGATTGCTCACGCACGAGGTCACGATGCGTCAGGTAGAGACGCAAGTCGAACTCGGTCTGATGATAGCCAGGCTGCATGAACTCGCACAGCCGGTAGAACGCCTTGTTGTGATCGCTTTCTTTCAGATGCGCGAGTTCGTGCACGACGATCATCTGCAGGAACTCAGGCGCCCCCTCCTTGAACAGCGAGGCGATGCGAATCTCTTTCTTCGCCTTCAGCTTGCCGCCCTGCACCCGCGAGATGGTCGTATGGAGGCCCAATGCGTGCCGCAACACGTCGAGCTTGCTGTCGTAGACGACCTTGTCGATGGCGGGGCCGCTGCGCAGGAATTCGCGCCGCAGATCGGCGACGTACTCGTAGAGCGCGCGGTCGGTTTGCACCGTATGCTTGCGCGGATATTTTTCGGCGAGGTACGCGCCCAGTTGCTGTTCGGCGATCAGCCGGCGAACCTTGTCCTGTAGCGCGGCCGGATACGCGCTGAGGTATTTCAGATGCTGCATGGCGGGGTTGAGGGTGCGGTGGAGGCCTGGAGCGTATTGTACCGGCGGCTCTTCGCGGTTGTTCGGCGGAGTCCGTGCAGCGATCAGGGCATGCCGTGGCGTCAAAACCGTGCGAAGGACCGCTTGCTCAAGCGGCTCCTTGCGGGGCTCCTTGAGCTTGCTCCTGCCGTAGCTGTTCTGGACGCGGCGTCGCAAGCGCAGCCGCCAGGCACTCTTCGACCAGGCCGCGAAACGTCGTGGCGTTGCGGGTGTTGCCCGCCGTTGCGTCGTCCAGCGCGTTTTCCGACAGGCCGCCGAAGCCAACGATCACCGCCGTAGGCCTGGGTTGATTGCGGATTCGTCTGAGCAGGTTGCGCAAGTACGGCGGCGACTCGGCGGCGTCAAGCGAAATAACGCAGAGAATCGTCGCGCTGTCCGCTTCACGCGCTTCGCTGCGCGTGCTGCGGAACTGCTCGTAGGTCGTCGCGACAGTCGTGATGTTTTGCCGGCCGAGCAGTTGCACAGCAATCGCCGCAGCCACTTCGTCGAACGCGCCGCGGCCCGAGATGCACAGCACCATCGCGTTGCCCATGCCGTGCAACTGCTCGGCCGCGCTTGCGTCGCCGTAGTGCGGTTCGGTTCGCCCGTGATCGTGATCGTGATCGTGATCGTGATCGTGCGTCGCGTCGGCCGCCTCCGGTGTCGCGATTCCGTCGGGCAGCCCATCGACCGTTTCGAGGTTCTCGATGATATCAACCACCGCTTCGTTGAAACGCACGAGTTGCTCGGACGTCAGCACGCCGCGCAGCGCGTCGTTGCGAGCGAGTCGCAGCCCTTCGAGTGCCACCTGGTCGTAGTAGTCGATCACAGACATCTCGACGAGCAGCCGGTCGGCCTGCACGATGGCCTCATGCGGATCGTCTGCCAGCAGCCGTTGATAGAACGTCTGCGCGGGCGTTAGCGCCGGCTGGTCGCCGAGCAGGATGGTCAGGAAATTGAGCCGGTCGGCATAGCGACCGAGCGTGACGAGGCACAGCGTGAGCGGGGTCGACAGCACAAGCCCGATGGGGCCCCACAGCCAGCTCCAGAAGATCGCGGCTACCACGACGGCGAGCGGCGAGAGTCCCGAGCGGCGTCCGTACAGATACGGCTCGGCCACCTGGCCCGCCACCAGATCGACGACCACGAACAGGATGAAGGTCCACACGGCCATGGTCCACTGCGGCTGAATGGCGGCGCCAAGACACGTTGCGAGTAACGCGGCAATCCAGATGCCGATGTACGGCACGAAGCGCAACAG
>JBEKNG010000800.1:0-3118 GCA_049523075.1 Paraburkholderia sp. | reverse complement strand
GGTAGGCTACAGCCCGGTCGAATACGAGCCGGGCAAGTGGAACCCGAATGCGCGGCGCACGGTAATTCATCTCGACGTGGTCCCGGCTGACATCGATCGGAACTATCGGCCTGCAGTGGAACTCGTCGGCAGCATCGCGAAGACGCTCGAACTGCTTGCCTCCGAGGCAGGGGCCTTCGCGCGTTCGCCGGAAGCAAGCGCCATTCTCTCGACACTCGCCGCAGCGCGCCAGCAACTGGCCAGGCGCTCCGCTACGCTGGGAGGCTCGTTGGTTCATCCGCTGCGCATTGTGCAGGAGTTGCAGAACGTGGTGAGCGCCGACACGACGATGTGCGTCGATATGGGCAGCTTCCACATCTGGATTGCGAGGTATCTGCACAGCTTCCGTGCGCGCCAACTCCTGATCACCAATGGCCAGCAGACGATGGGCGTAGCGCTTCCGTGGGCAATCGCGGCATCGCTCGTGCGTCCCGGCGAGAAGGTCATCTCGGTGTCGGGCGACGGCAGTTTCATGCAGTCCAGCATGGAGCTGGAGACTGCCGTGCGCCTCAAAAGCAACATCGTCCACGTGATCTGGGTCGACAACATGTACAACATGGTCGAGATTCAGGAGGTCGACAAGTACAGCCGGCGTTCAGGCGTCGAATTCGGCCCGATCGACTTCAGGGCCTACGCGCAATCGTTCGGTGCGGCCGGTTTTGCGGTCGAATCGGCTGACCAGTTGCGTTCGACGCTGCGCAACGCGATGGCCGTCGAAGGGCCGGTAGTCGTGGCAATCCCGGTCGACTATTCGGATAACTACAAGATGATGGAGCCGCTGCGGGCGGATTATCTGATCTGACCAGGGCTGAGATCGGAGATCACGATCTGGCAACTCAAACAAAGACCTCGCGAAACGACCAACGTGTCGCGAGGTCTTTAACATAGGTCAGTTGATAATGGAACGGAACACAACTATCGACTTACCTGAATCAGCGCAACGCACCCCGCCAGATCATTGCGGAATTATCCGCTCTGCCTTGAGCCGGTCGAACAGCGCGGAGAACGCGTCCGGCGTGCTTTGATAGTCGAGGAAGCCTGCGTTGCGGCTTTTCGTCATATCGGTGACCACTTCCATTGGCCGGCCAAGATCGGCGTCCGTGTGCCACCAGGACGCCAGTTTGCCGATATCCGATTCCTTCAGGTTGAATCGCGCCGCGATGTCTGACCATGCCTGCGCGAGGTTCTGCATACGGCTCTCAAGCGGACGTACTTCGCCATCGAACGGCACAGCCTCAACGCCGAAGTACCCGGCGATTTGTGCCCACATCCATTTCCAGCGAAACACGTCACCGTTGACTACGTTGAAATCCTCATTGCGCGCATTGACGGACGTGGCAGCCCATTCGAGCTGACGCGCCAGCAGCCGCGCATCGGTCATGTCGGTCAGGCTGTTCCATTGCGCTGCGGAGCCCGGAAAGAGGAACGGCTGGCCTGTGTGTTTGCAAAGGGTCGCGTAGACGGCTAGCGTGACGCCCATGTTCATCGCGTTACCAATCGCAAAACCGATGATCGTATGCGGTCGATGCACGCTCCAGCTAAAGCCATATTGTTGCGCGGCTTCGAACAGGCGGTCCTCCTGTTCGTAGTAAAAGTTCTCAACGGGCTGACGGCCCTGGTCCTCGCGGAACGGCGTAATGGGTACCGCGCCGGTCGCATAGGCTTCGAACGGGCCAAGGTAATGCTTCAGGCCCGTGACGAGCGCCACGTGCGAGATGGTGCCCGACGGTCCAACAGCATCCAGCACATGACGCACCATGCCGCCATTCACGCGAATGTTGTCCTTCTCCGTGGCCTGGCGAGACCACGCCGTAAAGAAGACATGGCTAAAGGACCTTCCCGCTAGCGCGTCGCTCACGGATGTCGCAGAGGTCAGATCGGCGGTGATCGGTTCGATGGCTGGCGACAACGCTGTGCGACCGCGCGAGAGACCGGAAACGGTCCACCCGCTCGATAGCAACTGGTCGGCCAGGTTGCTGCCGACGATACCGCTTGCGCCAATAATAAGTGCCCGGTTTTGCATAAGATAGATAGTCACAAAGTAAATGCCTGTAGACATGGGATTCTACGACCGATCGTCGCCCGCAGGTTGAACACGTCTCCAGCCAGATGCTTTAGAAGCCGTCGAATGAAGATAAATCCGGACGCATTCCGTCAAAAGCTAATTGCAGCAAACCGGGGACCAGGTCGTATGACAGTGGCCGTGGTGATTTGCTTTCACTGTCCTGACATTTCCAGAGTCACCAGAGTCCGCCGAGCGCTTTGACCAGCAACACGCTTGCATTTATCTGGCGGCGTTCCAGGTCGACCGCGATGCGCTCGTTCGCCAACGCGGTACTCTGTGCAGTGACCACCTCCAGATAATCCACGGTGCCGATCCGATACTGGTCCAACTCGAGCTGCAAAGTCTTTTTGGCCGACACGATCGCCTCGTCCTGCTTGCTTGCCTCCTGCTGCAAGATGCGCAAGGAGGCCAGATTGTCTTCAACCTCCTGGAACGCTGTCAGCACGGTTTGGCGATAGTCAGCCGCGCTGGCATCGTATTGCGCCTTGGCCTTCTCGGTCATTGCGCGACGCCGGCCGCCGTCGAACAGCGTACCGACCATCGAAGGACCGATCGCCCACATGCGCGCCGGCGCGGTGAGCCAGTTGGTCAACGACGAACTCTCAAGGCCGCCGGTGGCCGACAACACCAGATCGGGGAAAAACGCGGACTCAGCGATGCCGATCTGGTCATTGGCCGCTGCCACACGCCGCTCGGCAGCGGCGATATCGGGCCGGCGTTCTAAGAGAGTCGCAGGTACTCCGACGGGGATGACCGGAAGTTGGAGCACGGCTTCTGGCGCGTGCGTTATGTTGAATTCCGCGGGCGGTTTACCGATCAATATGGCGATAGCGTGCTCGTACTGGGCACGGACCACACCAATGTCGGTGTCCTGAACGCGAGATCCACTGAGTTGCGTTTGCGCCTGAGCTACGTCTGACTTGGGAGCGGCGCCACCTTCGAACCGGTTCTGCGTCAGTCTTAACGCGTCGGCATAGGCCTTCACAGTTGCGTCCAGAAGTTGCTGTTGCGTGT
>JBEKNG010000799.1:0-3120 GCA_049523075.1 Paraburkholderia sp. | reverse complement strand
TGTCCTTCAGCGCAATCACGTTGCCAAAATAGCGGCTGACGTTCTCGAGCGCGAGGATGTAGTCGGCATCTGCTGGTTGTGTCGTACCCGCCGTTGTGTTCAATGGAGTGTTCATCGCGGACTCCTCGTTTAGCGGGCTGCCGCGACGCGGCTGCGCACGTAGTGGTTAAAGAGCACCGCGAACAGCAACATCGCGCCGAGGAACACACGGAACCAGTCCGAATCGATGTTCGTATAGGTAATGCCGATCTGTACGACGCCGAAGATCAGTGCACCGAAGGATGCGCCTACTACCGAACCGTAGCCGCCGGTCAGCAAGGTGCCGCCGATCACCGCGGCAATGATGGCTTCGAATTCCGCCTGCAGGCCGCGGTCGGCTGCTGCTGATCCGATGTCGCACACTTGCAGCACGGAGTAGAGGCAGGAGCAGAAGGCGGTCAACACGAACAGCGAGATTTTCACGCGGCGCACCGGCACACCGACGTTCTTCGCCGCATTGGCGTCGCCGCCCACAGCAAAGATCCAGTTGCCGAACTGCGTCTTGGCGAGGACGAACGCGCAAACCGCGGCCAGGGCGAACCACCACAGGATGACTTTCGGAATCCCAGGTACGAGCGGGAGACCGCTGTCGAGCAGCTTGACGACACCGATGTGTCCGAGCCAGGTAAATAAGCCCTTGAACGCGACGCCCTGGAACAGGGTATGTGCGAGCCAGTCATGTGCGGCGACGTCGCCGACGCCGGAGATGATGGTGCGGTCGGCAAACATCACCGAGCGCGCGAGCGTGAGGCCGCGCAGGATAAACAGGAAGGCCAGCGTAACGATGAAGGAGGGCAGCCGGGTGCGCATCACGAGATACCCGTTCACCGCGCCGAGCAGCATCGAACCGGCAAATGCGAACACGATCGACAGCGCGATCGGCCAGTGGAAGTACATGGTGGGCAGCGCGACCATCATGCCGGAAAAGCCGATCATCGAGCCGATAGAGAGGTCGAACTCGCCGGCGATCATCAAGAGGCACGCGCCCACCGCGATGATGCCGAGATACGCAGCAACCTGCGACCAGTTCATCACGCCGTCGAGGTTGAACATGCCGGAGTTGCCGGCCGAAAGCCCGAACACCAGGAACACCATCACGGTGCCGGCGAGCGCGGCGAATTCCGGGCGGCTCAGCAGGTGTTTGAACCACGATTCGCGACGCACGCGCTCGTCTGCTGCCGCAGCGGTGCCGGAGGCCGCGGCTGCTGCTGCTGCGTCCTGCTCGGAAGGGGGATGTTTGGCGTGGAAGGGGTTGGCGACGCCCATTGAAGCTCTCCTTGATGCACCGGCGAATCGCGTTGAGGCAACGGTTCGCTTAAAGGCGCTTAATGCAAGTGAAGTGCAATTGAAACCCTGCGAAGGGAAGCGGGTGCAGCCGGGGCCAGTGGTGGCTGGCGGCACACGCTCCCTTCATGCCTGCTGGGACGGTTGCTATCCCGTGCCCGAACTCAATGCAACATTGATTAGCGATACTGACCTGCGTACTTGACTACCTTGTCGATGTTCTCCTTGGTGATGAAGCCCGGGCCCGAGCCGATATTGCGCGGCCCATAGGAGGGAGCGAGGCCATAGGTGGACAGACGTGCCTGGAACTTCGGGTTGGCCTGAAGGATCTGGCGGATCTTGACCGGGTCGGTGGTGTGGTCGTGCTTGACGATGGCTAGCACGGCAACTGCGATGTAGCCCTGCAGGTACGGTTGCTGGTCGATGGCGAACTTGATCGTGCCGTCCTTGATGGCCTTGGCGATGTCGTCGTCGAAGTCGAAGGTAGCGAACCAGATCTTGCCGGCCAGACCCATCTGCTGCACTGCCTTGATGGTCGGCGCCGCCGAGAGCGGCCCGAGAGCGAGCACGCCGCCGGTGTCCGGGTGATTGCGCAGATACGCGCTCACCTTCGACTGGATGCCGGTCGGGTCCGTGCCGGCGTCGAGTGTGGAGGTCTTGAAGTCGACGCCAAGCGCGTCGGCAAAACCGCGGCAACGTTCGAACGAGGCCGGGTTGGTCGCGTAGTGGTTTACGCACAGGAACGATTTGACGCCCGCGGCCTTCGCCTTTTCACCCGCGGCTTTGCCAGCCGTGTACTCAGGCTGGCCGATGTGCATGATCGCGCCCAGGTCGGCACTCTGTTGCTCGGTGCCCGAATTGATCGTCACCAGAGGAATGTGCTTTTCGGTGACCTTGGAGATCGCGCTCTTCAGCACGTCGTAGTCGGCGATGGTGACGATCACGCCGTCGTAGTTGCGCGCCGCTGCCTGTTCGATCAGGCGTGCCATGTCGGCGATGTCGCCGTTAGGCGGGTTGCGGTAGTCGGTCTCGACGTTGAAGTCCTCGTCGGCCTGTTTGATGGCGTTCTTGATGGTGTTCCACCAGGAATCGGAATCCGGTGCGTGGCTGATCAACACGAAGTGCGCATCGGCCGCGCGCGCCGCGGTCGTGGCGGCCAATCCCGCCGTCAGTGCTAATGCCGCTACCAGAATCCTCAGCGTTGCCTTGCCATTGCAAAGTCTCATTGTCTCCACCTTTCTCGGTCTTCGTTATTGAAGGGAGCGTCTGGTGTTTCCTGCTGCTCACGAGCCCTCTAAGCGTTAACACGCATGCTCGCAACACCATCGCTCAGAACCAAGATTAGGCCATCTTTTGCCGTGTTGCAATGAAAATTTCATGACAAATAAAAATGGAAAATATGTTCCATTTTGGCGTATGCCTGCCTATAATCGGCAGCGTCAGTGCAGTGCGCAGAGCCTTTGTGGAGGCCGTTTTGCAGCGCAATAGAGCAGCATAGGAACAGCCATGGCGGAAGACAGCACAGAAGAATTGCCGAGCGTCGAAGATTTGATGCAGCGCATCGCGGAAAACTACGAGTCGTTGCCGCGCCAGTTGAAGAGTGTCGCCACTTATATCGAGCAGCATCGCTCGAGCGTGATGGTGGACCGCACCAGCGATATCGCGGCGAGTTGCGGCGTGCATCCGTCAGCGGTCGTGCGCTTTGCGCAGCGCTTCGGCTTCTCGGGTTTCTCCGACCTGCAGGCCGTGTTTCGTCAGGCGTATACGGGCCAGGGCACTTCGTCGCCGAGTTATCAG
>JBEKNG010000798.1:0-3124 GCA_049523075.1 Paraburkholderia sp. | reverse complement strand
AATAGACGCCGGCGCCAGCGTGCGTGTCGATGTACCAGTACGCCTTGTCCTTCTGGGCGAGGTAGCGCAACAACTGCACGACGACGGCGTGCTTCAGGACGTCGGCATGATTGCCTGCGTGAAAGGCGTGGCGGTAACTGAGCATGATGAGGTGAGACTCGAAAGAGGGCGTGCCGGTCAATTGGAGTCCACGCGGTAGACCCGAAGTGGGTTCGTCCGCGTGGGGCGCCGCGTTGCGACCGGTGGTGCACGTGCAATGCGGGTCGCGTATTGTACGCGAGCCCGCGTTGCCGTCCGGACGGCGGCCGGACCTGGGCCATGGACCTTGGGCTACCGGCGGCTCACGGTCTACGGCCTAACAAGGTCTACGCCGCCGCTGGCCGCTGGCCGGTTGCCTTTGTCGCGACGCCGCTCGCGCGGCAGCGCGGTCTATTCGTAGGTGTCGCCGACGATCTCTTCGATCTTCAGCTTGACCTCCGGCGTGATCTTCGCAGCCACATCCTGAGCCTTCATGTTCTCGGCAATCTGCTCGACACGCGACGCGCCGGTGATCACGGTGCTGACATGGGGGTTCTTCAGAATCCAGGCAATCGCGAGCTGGCCGACCGTGCAACCGAGCTCGTCCGCCACGCCGCCGAGTTTACCGACGACACCGTTCTTGCCCGCATCCGTGACCTGATTTTTCAACCAGTCGTAACCCTTCAACTGGGCGCGACTGTCAGCCGGGATGCCATTGCGATACTTGCCGGTCAGGAGGCCCGACGCGAGCGGACTCCACGTGGTCAGCCCAAGGCCGATGTCCTCGTAAAGGCGCTTGTACTCCTGCTCGACGCGCTTGCGGTGGAACAGGTTGTACTGTGGCTGTTCCATGACAGGTTTATGAAGGTGATGCCGTTCCGCGACGTCGTAGGCCGCACGGATCTCGTCCGCGCTCCATTCGGAGGTGCCCCAGTAGAGCGCCTTGCCGCGTGTGATCATGTCGCTCATCGCCCAGACGGTTTCCTCGACCGGCGTATTCGGATCGGGGCGGTGGCAGAACACCAGATCCACGTAGTCGAGCTGCAGGCGCTTCAGCGACGCGTCGATCGCGTTCAGCAGATACTTGCGGTTCAGCGTGTGATACTGGTTCGGCGCTTCCTGGAGGCCCCAGAAAAATTTCGTCGACACCACGTAGCTGAGGCGTGGCCATGCCAGTTCCTTCAAGGCTTGGCCCATGATTTCTTCGGACTTGCCACCGGCATAGACCTCGGCGTTGTCGAAGAAGTTGACCCCGGCGTCGCGAGCGGCAGCCAGCGATTCGCGTGCCGCGTGCGTATCCACCTGATTTCCGTAAGTCACCCATGAACCGATGGACAGTTCACTGACTTGCAGGCCGGAACGGCCGAGTCGTCGATAATTCATGCAATTCTCCTTGCGAGTTAATGCAACAGGCGTCCTATCCCGCCAGCGGAATTGGACGCCGAATCTGGCACAACATGCACAGTTTAAAGAGATACGGGTTTCTGCGTGAATTCCGCGTTGCCTTTCACGGGGTTCATGCACAATAGCAAAGTTGGCCGCAGTGCAGCATTCGTCTGGACGGCCTATGCCTATGCCGTTCGGTCAGCTTCACGCCGCCTGCGCGTCGTGGTGTCATTGCTCATCAACTGTATGGAGGTTCCGGATGTCGTCACTGAACACGAATCTGAATGGCAAGGTCGCTGTCGTCACGGGCGCGGCGAGCGGAATCGGCAAGCAGATCGCGCTGACATTGTCGGCCGCGGGCGCTGCGATTGCGATTGCCGATCTGAATCAGGATGGCGCTAACGCCGTCGCTGAAGAGATCAAACAGGCCGGTGGCAAGGCCATCGGCGTCGCGATGGACGTCACGAGCGAAGAAGCGGTCAACCAGGGTATCGACAAGGTGGCCGCTGAATTCGGCTCGGTCGATATCCTGATTTCAAATGCCGGAATCCAGATCGTCAATCCTATCGAGAACTATGCTTTTTCCGACTGGAAAAAGATGCAGGCAATTCATGTCGACGGTGCGTTCCTCACCACCAAGGCGGCCCTGAAGCACATGTACAAGGACGATCGCGGCGGCATCGTAATCTACATGGGTTCGGTCCACTCGCATGAAGCCTCGCCGCTGAAATCGGCGTATGTCGCGGCCAAGCATGCCTTGCTGGGCCTGGCGCGCGTGCTGGCGAAGGAAGGCGCGAAGCACAACGTCCGGTCGCACGTCGTTTGCCCGGGCTTTGTGCGCACACCGCTCGTCGACAAGCAGATTCCTGAACAGGCCAAAGAACTGGGCATCAGCGAAGAAGACGTGATTCGCAACGTGATGCTCGGCGGTACGGTGGACGGCATCTTCACCACGGTGGAAGACGTCGCGCAAACCGTACTATTCCTCTCCACGTTCCCGAGCGCGGCCTTGACTGGCCAGTCTTTCATTGTGAGCCACGGCTGGTTCATGCAGTAAGGAGCCCGCTATGGCGCAACGCAATGTCAAGCGGGCGCGTGCCGGCTCCCTCGGCGACGGGGATGGCGAGCACGCCGGAGCAGCGGCTGGCGTTCGCGCCAATCGGCACATCCAGTTGCCGCAGTACGAAACCATCGCGCTGATGCTGCAAGGTGGCGGCGCGCTGGGTGCCTATCAGGCAGGCGTCTATCAGGGCCTCGACGAGGCCGGCATCCAGCCAGACTGGATTGCCGGCATTTCGATCGGCGCACTCAACACGGCCATCATAGCCGGCAATGCGCCGGAGCATCGCGTCGCACGTTTGCTTGAATTCTGGGAGACGATCTGTCAACCGGCTTTCGCGCCGCCGTTGCCGCCGTTCCTCGAACAGACGCTGTTCAATTCCAGCGACACGGTCCGCAAGGCTTTCACCGCCATGCAGGCCACGGGGGCGATCGTCCAGGGGCAGAAGGGCTTTTTTGTACCGCGCTTCCCGCCGCCTTTGCCGACCGTTTCCGGACCACCACAAAACGCCAGTTACTACGACACGTCGCCCATGAAGTCGACGCTCGAGAAGCTGTGCGATTTCGACCGCATCAACTCGGGTGAAACGCGCGTCTCAGTGGGGGCGGTGAATGTCGGTACGGGAAATTTCGCGTACTTCGACAACACGCACATGAAATT
>JBEKNG010000797.1:0-3124 GCA_049523075.1 Paraburkholderia sp. | reverse complement strand
AGAGCACCGCTGAGGTAGCCGAAGAGCATCCCAAGCCGGATTGCCATCGAGAGACCAGCGAACAACCGCGCGCTGTCGAGGTCTTTCAGCTTGAGCAGGTAGTTCTTTAACCCGGGAAAAGACAGGCCACTGCCGAGGCCGGCGGCCAATGCCACGGTAGCGAACGCCCATGGCGCATGCAGAAGCGCCATGCTAAATAGTGCGAGGCCTTCCAGCAGAATACTCGAGACGATGGCCGCCGGGCGCTCCGTGAAAACGAATGGCGGCTCCCGAAATGCGAGCCAAGTGTGCGACCGAGATTGGTTGCGAAGAGGATAGACGCCGCCCATACCCCGGAGAAGTGCTGCCCGACCTGCGATAGCATCAACGGTACGTAGAAGGCCACGCCCCCGGCGCCAAGGGCGACGCCCAAATACATGAGACGGGCATTGTAGGTTGAACGTGTCTTGTGGCTCATAGCGTTGCGTCCGTGAGATCAAATGTCGCTGCGACCGCTTTTTCGATTGCTGCGAGACCTGCCTTGGGTCTGAGCGCGCTTTTGAATAGTTCGCAGTGCTCCCCGCTCACGCGTTCCATGGCACGAAGGGCTTGACAGGTCTGTCAACAAGTCGTTATCGAGCATAAGTCGCCTCGCTCACGGTTGATACCGTTGTTAGCGGGCAGATACCCGTATCGGCCTGCGGCGAAAAGCGCGATGCGCGGCTCGGGACGTGCGAGCTGAGACAGGGGTGCGCTTGCACCCATGGCTGGTTGTGTTCCATTGATTAATTCCGTTATCCGTGCATATACGACCGCACCTGTGATGCCGGCGGTGGCAAAGGCGATGCGTCAGAAAATGGATTTACATCGGAACGTGTCGGTACAGTCGCTGGGATTTTTTCGGTGGTCATATGCTGCAGCGAGACCATGTTCCAACCATCGTCGAAGAGTCGGTGCACCGTGGTTTCGTCAAAAAATCGCTTCGGCTGCCCGTCTACCAGCAAGTAGCCAGGTTCAATTTCCTCGTAGCTATCGGCCCCGAGGTTTCTGTCTTCGGTAGAGTTCAATCGGCACAGCAGTACGCCTCCCGGTCGTAGCGCCAATCGCACGCGATCCACAATGATTAAGGTCTCGTCCCACGAAAAGTAGTGGGGCGACAGACTCGCTAAAGCGACGCCCACTTCTGCCGCTTCTACTGGTAGCGGGTCACGAATATCTCTGCACGTGATGCTCGCAGAGGGTACCCGCCGCTTGGTCGTTTCTACCGCTTTGCGTGACAAATCGAAGCCGACGACGCTCAGGCCGGCGTTGGTAAGGGTTACGGTGTCATCTCCGTAACCACAGCCAATCTCTAGCACGGGTCGCCCTCCGCAGCGCGCCCTGATCAACGTCAGCCATCGGTCCAGCCAAGGGTCGGGAAACATTGAAAATTCAAACTACGCACTCCGTGGCCACCGCACGAGCCACCGACGCTACACATCGTATCCATTTGCAGCAGCGTTAACTTCCCGGCGTGCGCTGCGTTTCCAATGAAGCGCCGTCGCCCAAGTGTTTGATGGAAATCATCGCCGAGCAAGCTTGCAACTAGCTAGCGGAATTAATCGACCTCAACAGGAAGCCAAAGGCAATGTGATCATCGAGGTTGCAGGGTGGTCGCACTATCGGTATGTTGCATGCAAAATGCTAACTTCGATCGCATCGGTGTATTGCACCGTGTCGACGCAGAGCGCGGCGTGTCGCTGGAGCCCACAGGTTTCGGGTGTGGCGCAGGGCTGCTGGATTACCCTATGCTGCGTTCGCGCCGCTAGACTTTAAGTATATTGCATGCAAAGACGAAAGGCCGATGCCACGGCCGCCGTAGGTGCAGGGCGGCGTGAATGAGCCGCCGTGCGCTTGAACCCACTCCACTTCAGGAAACAAGAGCATGAGGCGAACAACCCACCTCGACAAAGCTTCGGTCAATGAAAACGCGATATCAATGACAGACGCGGGCTGCGCGCAGCCCGCGCGTCGAACGCTGATCAAAGGCGTCGCCGCCATTGCCGGCACCGGCATGTTGCCCACGTTCGCCATCCGTGGTGCCTATGCGGCAACGGGAGCAACAGGCACCACTGCAGAGTCAATCGTCGAAACCACGAGCGGCAAGGTGAGCAGTGCGCGCGAAGGAAAGGGTTTCAGCTTCAAAGGTATTCCGTACGCCGCATCGACGGGGGGGGCCAACCGATTCCTGCCGCCTCAACCTGTGAAGCCTTGGGGCGGTATCCGCTCTGCACTGGCGTACGGCAACTCAGCGCCGCAAAACGCGGAGGAACCCACACCATTGACCGGCTGGTACGTATCGCTTGAGCCAACGAGCGAAGACTGTCTGTCGCTCAACGTCTTCACGCCACAATTGAAGGACGGCACGCTGCGTCCGGTCATGGTATGGCTGCACGGTGGCGGTTGGGTCACTTGCGCGGGCAGTGCGCCTGGTTTCAACGGCAGCGAACTGGCAAGCGCCGGTGATGTGGTCGTCGTGACCGTGAACCACAGGCTCAATGTGTTCGGCTATCTCTCGCTAGCGGGTAGCGATGAGCGGTTTGCCGACGCGGGCAACGCGGGCGTGCTGGACATGGTCGCGGCATTGCGGTGGGTCCGCGACAACGTGGCAGCATTCGGTGGCGACCCGAACAACGTCACGATCTTCGGGCAGTCGGGCGGCGCGGCGAAAGTGGCGGCGCTCTTGCAAATGCCGGCCGCCAAAGGTCTCTTTCACAAGGCAATCGCGCAAAGCTGCTCGGGCGGACTACGCCTTACCGGCCCCGATGAAGCCGCCCGGCAAGCCGCTCAGCTCGCGAGCAAGCTCGGTCTCGCGCGGCCCGAGGGGGAAGCTTTGCAGCGGGTGCCGGCCGCCCGGCTGCTCGCGGCAATGAAAGAAATCAGCGATCCTTTCCGGCCCGTGCTCGATGGCCGCTCTTTTACGCGCAACCCCTACGATCCCGACGCGGGCGCGCTTGCGGATGACATCCCGCTCCTGATCGGCAATGCGGCGACCGAGACGACCTTGATGCTCGCGCGCGACCCGAACAATTTTTTGCTGGGGATGCCCGAAGTTGAGCGGCGGGTCGCTCGCTATCTGCAGGTCGCGCCGGTCGCCGCGCACACC
>JBEKNG010000796.1:0-3130 GCA_049523075.1 Paraburkholderia sp. | reverse complement strand
CTCGTGTCCACCAGCTTCGACCAGTCCACATCGCCATTCAGTTCACCAATCAGCTTCAGGCCATCGGTCATGCGGTCCAGTTCGGCGCGGTTGAATTCGCCATCGCTCCACATGCGCGACTTGATCATATTGTTCACGGCTTCGCGCGCAACGTCCGGCGTGAGCTTGAAACTCGTCTGCAGCAGCGTGGCGGCGCCGGCCGGGTCCGCGTACACCGCGTCCACGCCCGCGCGGCGGCCCGCAATGATGGCGCGTAGTTCGTCGGGATGCGTCTTGGCAAATTCGCGCGTGGTGATGCCAACCGAGGTGGTCATCGGCTGCAGAACATCACCAGCCCGATAGACGGTGCGGTAATTGGCCTTGCGCACAATCGACAGCGGTTCGATCAGCACCGCGCCGGAGACGGCGCCCTGCTCGAGCATCGTCAGTCCGTTGACGTAACCACCCGAGGCAACGCGGGTCACTTTGCTGGCGTCGACGCCCTTTTGCTTAAGCACCATCAGCAACAGCATTTCGGAGACGCCTTTGGGCGAGGTGATCGCGACCTTCTTGCCGGGCAGATCCGCGACCGTTTGCACGTTGGTATTAGGCATCGTGACCATCGAGGCTTCCGCGACGCTGCGCGTGCCGACGTTGACGATCACCAGATCGAGCCCCTGACGTTGTGCGGCCAGCGCCGCCGCTACCGCGACTTCGCCATACGGCGTCTTGCTGGCCAGGATGTTGCGCACGGTCGTCCCGCCGCCGCCCGAAGTGAGAATGCCGGTGATGTCGACGCCGGTCTTCTTGAACAGGCCCTTGTCCATCGCGACCGCATATGGAAGCCCGTAGAGGCTGCTGCCCCACTGCGTAACGGAGATTTCATCGGCCTGCGTTGCCGGCCCATAAACGAGGCTGGCCGCCGATAGCACGAGGCACGCACCGAGCGCTGCGCAGGCCCGCTTGACGAACCACTTCATACGGATCACTCCCGACCAGGAATCGGATCACTGTAGCCCCGAGGGCCTTCAGCAAAAATACGCCGCCTCACAAGAGATATTTACACGCCATAAATGCACGCTGAGCGGGATCATCCCACGCTTGGGTCCACGGTGCACAGCTCATGCCCCGGCACGACCTTGACGCCGCCCGCTGGTCACGAGATTAATGCACTCGGCAAAATCCGCCGCTGCGGTTTGCTGGTTGCGGCTACTCCGTTCGACAAGCCCGACTTCGCGAACGAAGGTGTCATCGCCAAGCGGCAATGCGGCTACCGTCTTCGGCACGCGGAGCCCGGCAGCCTGGGGGACGATTGCAACGCCGACGCCGTGCGCCACCAGTCCGATAATGCCTTGCAATTCGTCGAGTTCGACGACGTCGTTGACCGTCATACGAATTCTGCGCAGAAAGCGCTCCACTAGCCTGCCGCCGAACGAATTGCGATCGTAGCGGATGAAGGGCTCCGATTTGAGCAGCGAGCGCCACGGGCGATCGGCCAGTTCGCGCGGCACAAGCAGAACAAAAGGCTCGGACCTCAGCGTGCGCCACTTCAATTCGGCCGGCAGGGCAAATGGCGGCTTGATGATCACCGCGACATCCACCTCGCCGGAATCCACCTGTGCCAGCAGATTGAGCGACACGCCCGGTATGACCCGGATGCGCCAGCCCGGCGAATCCTGGCGAAACCGCTGAATCGCGCTGACCAGAAACGACCCTTGCGCCGATGCGATCGCGCCCACCCGCAGCAGGCCCGACTGTTCCGCCGCGCCGCCCCGGTCGGCAAGCCGCGCGTAAACCGAAAGCAGTTCTTCTGCGACTTCGACGGTCTGCTTGCCCGCCGCGTTGAGGGTCGCCGAGCGGCCGGTTCGATCGAACAGCGGAAATCCCAGGTCTTCCTCCAGACGCTGGATCTGCGCGCTGACCGCTGACTGCGTCAAACCGATGTGCGAGCCGGCGCCCGCAAACGTGCCGTATCGCACCACCGCCAGGAAGGTCTTGAGCTCGCGCATCATGATGGGATTGATCGATTTTATTGTCGCTGACGGCGAAATATATCTCTATTCGACCATTTTTGTTACCCCTCAGGCAAGCGCGACGACCGCAATTTCCACCAGCAGATCAGGTGCGGCCAACTTCGACTCCACCGTCGCACGGGTCGGCGCGCAACCGGGCGCGACCCATGCGTCCCACGCTTCGTTCATCGAGGCAAAGTCGCGCGCAATATCGGCTAACCAGACTTGCGCGGACAGCAGCCGCGTTTTGTCGATATCGGCCTGCGCCAGAAATGCGTCGATCTTCGCGAGCACTTGCTGGGTTTGTCCCTTGACGTCGAGCGTACGGTCATTCGAAGTCTGCCCGCCGACAAACACCAGCCCCGCCGCTTTCACGACCCGGCTCATGCGCTGATTGCTTTCGATTCTCACGATTTCATCCATACCTTTTCCCTCTCCATGTTAAATCAAGAAGCCCAACGACGCCGTTATCCTTCGTACTACGATTCATGCACTTCTGATTCCTTCACGCCATCGACGCAGCATCAAAGCGATCGACAGCAAACGCATCCAGTGGTAACGATGCGACGCCATCCAGCACGAGTTCCGACACCAGCCTGCCGCAGCCGGGTCCAAGCTGAAAGCCGCCGCCGCAATAGCCAAACGAGTACGTCAGGTTCGACGCCCTGCGGCTCGGCGAAATGACCGGCAACGAATCGCTGGTAAACGCCTCCACGCCCGCCCACGCGCGATTGATACCAAGGTGGCGCAGATGCGGAAACAGGTCGACCACGGTATTGGCGCTTCTCACGAGGCGAGCGAAATCCACTTCGCCATGACGCGCCGGCAAATCGGCAATCCCAATCAGCTTGCCGCCGATGACGACCGTGCCGTTATCGAATTGTTTGAACGACAGAGGCCGCCCCGTCGCGCCAAGGGTCGAGCGGCAGAACGGCGCAACCCGATGCGTGACCATCAACATCAGTCCCTCAGGGTGGACCGGCACCGGCTCGCCGACTTGCTGCGCAAGTTCGCCCGCCCAGGCACCCGCCGTGACAACCAGATACCCTGCCGAAAATGTGCCACTGGGAGTGTGCGCGTACCAGCGCTCGCCGCGCTGCTCGATGCGTTGAACCGACGTGCCTTCATGAAACACGGCC
>JBEKNG010000795.1:0-3131 GCA_049523075.1 Paraburkholderia sp. | reverse complement strand
TCCCGATCGCTCAATGGCCTGGCGGGCCAGGCCAACGCTTCGTCAACCGCGGAAACATATCGTTGCTCGATATGTCAGCAATCGGACATGAGGCGCACTGTAACAAGGAAATGGGGTACGAATTTGAACAGGACAAATTTCGCCATGCGAATGACAACTGTCGGGCGCACCTGGCGATGCACCCGACAGTTCTAACATCCCACCACGCGCTGAATCAGTCTAGCGCGGACGTTTCCAGCAAGCCGCGCTTTTCCAGCATCGGCTCGACCGACGGATCGCGCCCGCGGAAGGTCTTGAAGGCCGTGGCCGGATCGATGGAGTTGCCCGCGCTGTAGATCCACTTCAGCAGGCGCTCGGCGGTGGCACGGTCGAACGGATCGCCGGCCTCCTCGAACGCGGCGTAACCATCCGCCTCCAGCACTTCGGCCCACATATAGACGTAGTAACCCGCTGCGTAACTGTCGCCTGAGAACAGATGCTGGAAATGCGACAGGTAATGACGCATGCCGATATCGTCAGGGACCCCAAGCCGGGCAGCCTGCTCCGCTTCGAACTGCACGATATCGACCGGCGCGTTGCTGCTGCGTGCGTGCAAGGCCATATCGACCAGGGCCGGACCGACATACTGCACGGTCGTAAAGGCCTGATTGAAGCGGCTCGCCGCCTGCAGGCGCTCGAGCAGTGCAGCCGGAATCGGTTCGCCGGTTTCGACGTGACGCGCATGGCGCAACAGCACTTCACGCTCCCGCGCCCAGTTCTCGAACAACTGCGACGGCAGTTCCACGAAGTCAGCGAGCACGTGAGTGCCCGCCAGCCGCTCATAGCGCACGTTCGACATCAGGCCATGCAGCCCATGACCGAATTCGTGAAACAGCGTGCGGATATCGTCGAAGCTCAAGAGCGTCGGCGAGCCCTTCGCGAAGTTGTTGTTGTTCAGTACGATCGGCAGCGTGCCGCCGTTGCGGCCCGACTGCGAGCGCAAGATGCTCATCCACGCGCCACTGCGCTTGGTCTGCCGTGCGAAGTTATCGCCGATGAACACGCCGATCAATTTTCCTTCGGAGTCCGTTACTTCCCACAGACGGGCGTCGGGATGATAGAGCGGAATGCCGTGACGTTCCTTGAAACGCACGCCGAAGAGCCGCGATGCGCAATCGAACATCGCAGCCAGCATGGCGTCGAGCGAGAAGTACGGCTTGACCTGCGCATCGTCGATGGCGAAGCTCTTTTGCCGCACCTTCTCCGACAGATAGCGCCAGTCCCACGCAGCGATCGGCGTCGGCTGGCCAAGTTCGGCGGCCAGCGCATTCAGGCGCTCGCGGTCATGCTCGGCCTTGTTGATGGCAGGCTTCCAGGCACGCTGCAGCAGTTCATCGACAGCCGCCACGGAAGGCGCCATGCGATCGGCCAGCTTGTATTCGGCATACGTCGCATAGCCGAGGAGTGCCGCCTGCTCCTGGCGCAGCGCCACGATGCGCGCGGCCAGTGGCCGGTTGTCGTGCTCACCCGCGTGGCCACCGCGTGCACGGCGCGCGTGCCAGACCTGCTCGCGCAGGTCGCGCCGCTCTGAGAACGTCAGAAAGGGCTCGGCAAGCGACGGCGACAGCGTGATCACGTAGGCGCCTTCCGGCAAACCGCGTTCACGCGCCGCCTGCAAGGCCGCGTCCAGAACGAACGATGGCAGGCCGGCACGCTCGTCAGGCGTAGCGAGCGTCAAGGCAAAAGACGACTCATCGGCGAGCACGTTCTGGGAGAACTGCGTGGAAAGCGTAGCCAGCTCCTCGACGATCGCCGCGAAACGCGCTTTGTCCTGCCTGGCGAGCGTGGCGCCAGCCCGCTCGAAGTCCAGATGAATGCGCTCCAGCAAACGCAGTTGCTCGGTCGTCAGGCCGAGACTGGTGCGCTTTTCGTAGAGAGCGCGGAGGCGCGCAAACAAAGCTTCGTTCTGATAGACCGCGCTCGAATGCGCCGCCAGACGGGGCGACAACTCGCGCTCGATCGCCTGCAACGCGGGCGAGGTTTCGCTCGATGAGAGGTTGTCGAACACCATTTCGATGCGGCGCAGCGACTGGCCGCACGCATCGAGCGCCGCCACGCAATTATCGAAGCCCGGTGCGTCAGTAACAGTCGCAATGGCTTCGATTTCGCGCTGATGCTCAAGCATGGCGACGTCGAAGGCGGGAGAGAAATGCTCGGGGAGAATGCGGTCGAACGGCGGTAAACCGTAAGGTGTTTGCCATTCTTCGAGTAGAGGATTGGCTTCTGGCGAGACGGACATGGATGGTTTCCTTAACGCGGGGTCACCATTCTATTCCTCGTCTATATACGTTGCATCAATCTCATAGAGGTCGGGCTCAGCGCGGCCTGCCCCCTGGCAACACGCGCCCCGTGTTACGCAAAACACATTCTCTGCGAGCGCGCGTTAAGACGCAGTGTTCGTTGATACGACATCCGGATATTCGTAGTCGCGGTATTCCGCACCTTCCCTTACGCATTGAAAACCCGCTGACTCGTAGAGGAAGCAAGCCGGGTTGCCATGGAACACACTCAACGTCAGTTTCGCAAAGCCTCGCGCACGCGCGTCGCTGATGTACTGATCGAGCAGCACCCGGCCCAGACCGCGCTGACGCAACTCATTCACCACGTAAATCGAGGCGAGACACGCCGCGCCGTCGATCACCTCCCAGAAGCAATAGCCCACCGGCACGCCGTCTTGCTCGACGACGAACATGCGGTCGAGCGCAGAGCTCCACTGCCGTAAATGGGAATGCATCGCATCGTTCCACCGCGCTTCGTGCTCGGGCTCGATGGTCTGGATGTAATTCAGCTCGCCCTTGTAGACCATCGGCAGGTCAGTTGGCTGCGCCTTTCTAACTGTATGCTTCAGATTCAAGCCACACTCCTTTGGCGGAAGATCGCGTTCCCGCTGGGATTGCGCGGTCGGCGCATTCTATAGGCTATCGCCGTACCGTGTCGGCGTGTGCAATATTCCCGGCAAGGCTTTGCTCGACGCGCGATGGTTGCGCGTGCAACGATCCGCTGGGCTCAAGGCTCGGCGTCCCAGTAATCGAGCGAATTTTCCTTGCGCTGAATCGCGGTGAACGTACCGCCTCGCGCGCCGCGCACCATTG
>JBEKNG010000794.1:0-3132 GCA_049523075.1 Paraburkholderia sp. | reverse complement strand
CATCCGGGCGTTCGACTGGAGCGCGACCGAATTGGGCCCCCTCGACAGATGGCAGCAAAGTCTGGTCGCCGCGGTGCAATTACTACTCGGCTCCCCCCTGCCCCTTGTGATGCTGTGGGGCAAACAGGGATACATGATCTACAACGACGCTTACGCGGTGTTCGCCGGCGGCCGGCATCCGTACCTGCTCGGCATCCCGGTCGAGATGGGCTGGCCGGAAGTAGCCTCGTTCAACCGGCATGTGGTGGACACGTGCCTCGCTGGCGGCACGCTATCGTATCGTGACAAGGAACTCGTGCTGCTGCGCAACGGCCAGCCCGAAGACGTGTGGTTGGATCTCTACTACAGTCCGATGGCCGACGACAGCGGCGCGCCGGCCGGCGTGATCGCGGTCGTTGTGGAGACAACCGGGCGGGTGCTCACGGAACGCTCCCGGCAACGTGCCGAAACCGCGCTGCGCGAAACCAACGAACGCCTGCAGCTGGCGCTCAACACGGGCGCCGTACTCGGCACCTGGGTATGGGACATCGAAACCGACACGCTCACCGGCGACGAACGCTTTGCTCGCACCTTCGGCATTGCCACCGAGCAGGCCGCCCAAGGCGTCACGCGCACCCTGACCCGCGAGGCGATTCATCCTGACGATCTAGACCAGGCGCACCATCTGACGATCGAGGCCACCGAAACCGGCAAACGGTACCGCGCCGAATACCGGATTCGCCGTCCGGACGGCGAATACATCTGGGTGCAGGCGAACGGCCAATGCGAATTCGACGAAAGCGGCGCCCCCTACCGCTTTCCAGGCGTGCTGATCGACATTCACGAACGCAAGATCGCCGAGCAGGCGCTGCGCCAGCTCACGGAAACCCTCGAGCAACGCGTCACCGATGCCGTGGCAGCGCGCGCGCTAGCCGAAGAGCAACTGCGCCAGGCCCAGAAGATGGAGGCGATCGGCAGCCTGACCGGTGGCGTCGCTCATGACTTCAACAACGTGCTGCAGGTGATCAACGGCAACCTGCAGATGCTCGCCGCCGATGCCGGCGACCACCCGGCCACGCAGCGCAGGATCGCCGCGGCCACCCAGGCCGTCAAACGCGGCGCGCAACTTGCTGCCCACCTGCTCGCCTTCGCGCGGCGCCAGCCGCTCTCGCCTGCCGTGTTGAATCCACGGCGGCTGTTGGGCGGCATGAGTGAGATGCTGCATCATGCGCTTGGCGAAATGATCCGGGTCGAAACCGTGCTTGGTGCCGATCTCTGGAACATCCTCGCCGATCGTAACCAGCTCGAAAACGCGCTGCTGAATCTGGCGATCAACGGCCGCGACGCCATGCGCGGTGAAGGCACGCTCACCATTCGCGCCGAGAATCACATCGTCACCGGCCACGCCGACGTGCCTGCTGGGGAGTACCTGGCATTTTCGCTCTCCGATACCGGTGTGGGCATGTCCTCGGAGGTACTGGAACGGGCCGTCGAACCGTTTTTCACCACCAAGCCCAACGGTCACGGCACCGGCCTTGGCCTCAGCATGGTGTTTGGCTTTGTCAAACAGAGCGGCGGCCACACGCTGATCGAGAGCGTGGTTGGCGAAGGCACCACTGTTCGGCTCTATTTCCCGCGCAGCCATGAAGCGGAGACGACTGAGTTAGTGGATCAGACCCAGGCGCCGGTCGGCGGACGCGAAACAATCCTCGTGGTCGAAGACGACGCGGATGTGCGCCTGACTGCCGTCGAAATGTTGGCGCAGCTCGGCTACAAGGTGCTGACAGCGTCAGATGGCGACGCGGCACTGGAGTTCATCGACAGCGACGTGCCATTGGACCTGGTGTTCACCGACGTCGTCATGCCCGGCACCGTCAAGAGCGTCGAGCTGGCGAGGCGTGCTGCGCTACGCTTGCCCGCCGTGCCGGTGCTCTTCACCTCCGGCTATACCCGCGATGAGATCTTCCATCACGGCAAGCTGGATGCCGGTGTCACGCTGCTGAGCAAGCCCTACCGCCGCGACGACCTCGCGCGCAAGGTACGCGCTGTGCTGAACGCGCACCCCGCAGCGCTGGCGGCCGCGCCCGCCGCGGCATCGGCGCACGTGCTGCTGGTGGAGGACGACTCGCCGTCGCGCGAGGCCATGGGCGAGCTGCTCGCGACATTCGGGCTGCAATACACTGCCGTCGCCAGCGCCGAAGAGGCGCTCGAGCTGGTGCCGACACATCGTTACGATATCCTGCTAAGCGATGTCACCTTGCCGGGACTTTCCGGCGATGCGCTCGCTCGTGCGCTGCGGCATGCGCAGCCGGATCTGCGGATTCTGCTGATGTCGGGGTACGGTGAGCACGCCGACATCGGCGAGGCCATACCCGGCGTGCGCCTCCTGCCCAAGCCGTTCGATATCGCAACCTTGCGCCGCGAACTCGCGGGTTGGGGCGAGCACACCGAACCCACATAACTGGCTGATGGCGTGCCTGCGACGGCAAGGTCGAGAAGGGACAAAACGGACGAACAGGAACGACTGAGGCCACGATGAACATTCAGTGCGGCACGGCGGGATGGACCGACAAAACGCTGATTGCCTGCAAACGTTTCTATCCGCGCGGCTGCAGCACAGCGGAGGCGCGACTGCGTTTCTATGCATCGCAGTTTCCGCTGGTGGAAGTCGACTCCTCTTATTATGGGATGCCGTCGGCAACGAATTCCCAGTTATGGACCGAGCGCACACCGGCAGGTTTCACCTTCAATTTCAAGGCGTTCCGGATCTTCACGGGACACCAGACCTCGCCTGATGCGCTGCCCAAAGACATCGTAATGACTTTAAGCACCTCCCCGTCATCCACCACGCGCAAGAAAAACCTCTACTACCGCGACCTGCCGGCGGAGATTCGCGACGAGTTGTGGCGACGCTACCTCGAAGCACTCGAGCCTTTGCGACAAACGCAGCGCCTCGGCGCAGTGCTGTTCCAGTTTGCGCCGTGGATCACCAGCGCGCCGGAAGATCTCGCCCATGTCGACGAATGCGCGACGCGCATGGCGGGCTATACGGTGGCCGTCGAGTTTCGCAACCCATCCTGGCTCGACGAGCGCCACGCGCCGTCGACTCTCGCGTTTCTGCGCGAACGACAACTGGTGCACGTAATCGTCGAT
>JBEKNG010000793.1:0-3133 GCA_049523075.1 Paraburkholderia sp. | reverse complement strand
TTTCAATTTTAGACCATGTTGTGTAAACGAAACAGCGGCCTTCTGCACGACCTGCTTTTTCTTTTTGCGAAGTATCCCTTTTGCTACATTACCTGCGACTTCTCGCGAAGTTAGATAGCAAGGCCCGGACGTACCAAAAATATTAGCCTTGTACAAAAAAATAAGCGGTTCCCTGGAGATTATTCGATGAAAAAGTCGCTTCTCGCTGTAGCGGCATTGGGCGCGTGTGCTGGCGTCGCTCATGCGCAGAACAGCGTGACCCTGTACGGTCTTCTTGACGAAGGTTTCAACATCAACACCAACGCTGGTGGCAAACATTTGTACAACATGTCCAGCGGCGTTCTGCAGGGCAGCCGCTGGGGCCTGCGTGGTGGGGAAGATCTGGGTGGTGGTCTGAGCGCCATTTTCGTGCTGGAAAACGGCTTCGACGTGGGCACCGGCAAGCTCAGTCAAGGCGGTCTCCTGTTCGGCCGTCAGGCTTATGTCGGTCTTTCGAGCAATTACGGTTCGGTTACCCTCGGCCGCCAATACGATTCCGCGGTTGACTATGTTGGCCCGCTCGAAGTCGGCGACCAATGGGGTGGCTACATCACCGCTCACCCGGGTGACCTGGATAATCTGAACAACGACTACCGCGTCAACAACTCAATCAAGTTTACGAGCAGCAACTACAACGGCCTTACGTTCGGCGGTTTGTACAGCCTGGGCGGTGTGGCTGGCGAAACCGGCCGCAACCAGATCTTCTCGCTGGGCGCCGGCTACGCAAATGGTCCGTTGGTCCTCGGTGCTGCCTACCTCAACGCTCGCAACCCGAGCGTGAGCTTCTTCGGCAACAACACGACGACATCCACACCGTCAGGCGTGACGTCACCAGTTATCGCAGGCTACGTTTCGGCCAACACTTATCAGGTTATCGCGGCAGGCGGCGCGTACACGTTCGGCGCTGCGACGTTTGGCGGTACGTATTCGAACATCAAGTTCATGAATCTGGGTGCCGCGTTCGCTTCGCCGTTCGCTGGTCAGACGGCTACGTTCAACAACGGCGAAGTCAACTTCAAGTATCAGTTGACCCCGGCGTTGCTGGTCGGCGCAGCGTACGACTACACGCACGGCAGCGAGATCGACGGCAACCCGGCTGCCCAGTATCACCAAGGCTCGCTGGGTATCGACTACTTCCTGTCGACGCGCACGGACGTCTACATCATCGGCGTGTATCAGCACGCGTTGGGCGAGACGCTGAACACGGCAGGCACAGGAATCACCCCGGCAGTTGCATCGGTCAGCAACCTGACGCCATCGGCGAATCAGAGCCAGCTGACGGCGCGCGTCGGTATCCGCGCCAAGTTCTAATAAGTCGTAACAAAGCTGTATGCCTCAAAGGCGCCTTCGGGCGCTTTTTTTTGCCCCTCCGCTTTTCGACTGGTGCTGAATCGACGCTCGCGCGGTGCTCGGGCTCACCTGTCCCCTCAGCGGCCAAAACCACAACAGTTGGCGAAAATGGAAACGGCCCGGCGAGCCTAGGCTCGGTGGGCCGTTCTTTTAGTCAAGCTAATGATTCGCGCCGTCTCACGCGCGCCCGTCGCGCAACTCGCGCCGCAAAATCTTGCCGACATTGCTCTTGGGCAGCTCGGTGCGGAACTCGATGATTTTCGGCCGCTTGTAACCCGTCAGCTGTTCCTTGCAGAATGCGAAAATGTCCGCGTCGGTCAGCGCCTGATCCTTCTTCACGACGAAGAGTTTTACCGCCTCTCCAGAATGCTGGTCCGGCACACCGACCGCCGCGACTTCGAACACACCCGGCAGCTTGGCGACAACATCTTCCACCTCGTTCGGATAGACGTTG
The DNA here is from genome assembly GCA_049523075.1 of Paraburkholderia sp. Lineage (GTDB taxonomy): Bacteria > Pseudomonadota > Gammaproteobacteria > Burkholderiales > Burkholderiaceae > Paraburkholderia. Next base: position 1,290 of record JBEKNG010000793.1, on the reverse strand, counting down.
AAGCCGGACACCAAAATCATGTCCTTCTTCCGATCGACGATCTTCACGTATCCCGCTTCGTTCACAATGCCGACGTCGCCCGATTTGAAGAAGCCGTCGGGTGTCATCACCTTGGCGGTTTCGTCCGGCCGGTTCCAGTAGCCCGCCATCACCTGCGGACCGCGGATGCAGATTTCGCCCGGCTGACCGAGCGGCACCTCGTTGTTTTCGTCGTCGCGAATCGAGATGTCGGTCGACGGCAACGGCAGGCCGATCGTGCCGCTGTACGAGGTGACCGTCACCGGGTTACATGTCACGCACGGCGACGTCTCCGACATACCGTAACCTTCAACGATCGGGCTACGCGTCCTTTCATACCAGCGCTTGGCGACGGCCTCCTGCACGGCCATCCCGCCTCCGTTGGCGACAAGCAGCTTTGAGAAGTTGAGCTTGTCGAAGTCGGGGTGGTTGAGCATCGCGTTATAGAGCGTGTTCACCGCGGGAATGGTCGTCACCGCGTAGCCTTGCAGTTCCTTGATCATCCCGCCGATGTCGCGCGGATTCGGAATCAGCACGCCGAGACCACCCGTACGGACGGTTAGCAGTCCGCAGACCGTCAGCGCAAAGATGTGATACAGCGGCAGCGCGACCACCGTGACGAACTGGTCGATGTCGTCCCGTCCCACACGAGCTGGGTCGAGCCAGATCTGTGACTGCAAGACGTTCGCGATCAGATTCCGATGCAGCAGGGTCGCGCCTTTCGCGACGCCGGTCGTGCCGCCTGTGTACTGGAGGAACGCAACATCGTCCGGCCCTTGCTTGACCGGCTTGAACTCGTGGCGTGCACCTTCGGCAATGGCGAGGTTGAACTTGATGTGACCGGGCAGGCTCCACGCGGGCACCATCTTTTTGACGCGACGCACGACGAAGTTCACGATCAACCCCTTCGCGCCCATCAGATCGCCCATCGACGCAACGATCACATGCTTGACCGCCGAATTGCGCACCACCGCCTGCAGCGTCACCGCGAAATTCTCGAGGATGATGATGGCTTCGGCCCCGCTGTCCTTGAGTTGATGTTCGAGTTCACGCGGCGTGTACAGCGGATTCACGTTCACGACGACATACCCGGCGCGCAGAATGGCGGCGATCGCTACCGGATACTGCAGCACGTTGGGCATCATGATCGCAATGCGGGCGCCGCGCGCGAGGCCTTTGGACTGAAACCATGCGGCCAGTTTGCCCGACAACGCGTCCAGTTCACCGTAGGTGATCTGCTTGCCCATGCAGACGAACGCCGGCTTGGTTCGA
>JBEKNG010000792.1:0-3137 GCA_049523075.1 Paraburkholderia sp. | reverse complement strand
GTCGGCTATTGCGATCTCGCAGCCAAGCGTCGCAAGGTATTCGCCTTGCTGCTCACGGCGAACCACGGCGCGCACCGCGTGGCCGGTCTGACGCAGGCGGACCGCGGTGGCGTTTCCTACATTGCCTGATGCTCCAAAGACGACGAACACGTTGTGCTCCTTGTGGGTAGGGGTGTCGCCATCATAGAAGTGCGGAACGGGGAGGGCGCGCAGGGGCGGATTGCCATGAGCAGATACGGATGACCGTTTTCGCGCTCTTCGCGTCATGCACTGAAGAGTCCTGCAGCAAGCCGCAAAACAACGCACAATGCAGGCACGACTGCCGCCAATCGAGAGGGTTCGCCATGAACGCTGTGATTCCGATTCCTACCCCACACTCGGGCACCCGTACCAGTCTGCGATCGAGCGCCGGCCTCGGCTGGCAAGGCTTCGGCGCGGAGCTGTTCAGTGTGGCGGCAGGTGTGCACCGGATTCTGGCACAGCAGCATCACCGGGTCGGCATTCATGTCGGCACGCCGGTCAAGGCACATTGCCTCTGCGACGAGCGGCGCCATGTGCGCCTGCAATCGCCAGGCGACACGGATGTGATTCCGGCGGGACTCGACGGTCAATGGGCCGATGATTCCAATTGCACCATCTTCACCGTGTGGTTTGCCGACGCGTTCGTGCGAAGCACCTTCGAACAGATGGCGTTGCGCCAGAACCAGGCGCAGATCCGTCCGCAGTTTCAGATGCGCGACGCGCGCTTTCAGCATCTGGCGTGGGCATTGCGCGCTGAACTCGAAGCTGATGAGGTGTCCGATCCACTTTACGCCGAGAGCCTCGGCACGGCGATGATCGTGCGTCTGGCCGATGGGGTGCCGGCGCTCGAGGGTAAGCGCAGCAAACGGCTCGCGCCGCGAATGGCCGCGCGGGTGGTTGAGTTTATCGAAAGCAATCTGGAGCAGCGTCTTACGTTGAGCGAGCTCGCTGCGCTGGCGGACCTGAGCGTGCCGCATTTCAAGGTGCTGTTTCGGGAGACGCTGGGTGTGCCGGTGCACCAGTATGTCGTGCAGCGGCGCGTCGAGCGGGCGCGCACGCTGTTGTTGCAGGGCGCGTTAAGTGCGAGTCAGGTGGCGTTGGAAACCGGGTTCGCGCATCAGAGCCATATGGCGCACTGGATGAACCGGGTGTTGGGGGTCACGCCGCGGGAGTTGGTGAGGGGTGCTACGAGTCATGCGGCGGTGGACTCGCAGCGCGGCGGAGAATTGCGCTTGATTCAGCGATAGGCCACAGGCACACCGGGAACGTATGCGGCACAGCACGTCCCCATCACCCCCCCTTAGCCGCCGTCAACTGCGCATAAACATCATGCGAAAGCTGCAGCAAAACCTTGCGGTCGATCCCACCCGAAACCGCATACCCATAATCCCCATCCACCCAGTAGAACACGTTCACCGACCCGTCCTGATACAACTTGAACGCGGTGGTGTTCGAATTCACTTTGCGATGTGAGATACACAGCGTCACGCGTTCATCTCCAGGTCCGCGATACATGAACTGCGCAACCGGACCATCCGCACCGGGCAAAATCCTCCCGCCACTCAGTTCAAACCCGCTTTTGTCGAGCAGCGGCGCATGAACATCAGTGCCGAGCTTGTTCGACAGCCATTGCACGAAATCCTGATCGTGGTCCGTGCCCGTGGTATCCGGCACCTGCACCGCGGGCATATACACCACGTGCGCCACCGCAGCCTGCCGGGCGAGCCCATCCGACGCATCCGCGCTGATCGGGCGTGTATCCGAGGGATTACCGCCCATGCCCATGGAAGTCGGCATCGAACCCGTCACCTCCCTGCCCATCTGCGTGCCAACGCCAATGCCGACACCCAGCACCAACGCCGCCGCCATTCCCGCGAACTGCGGCCAGTTCGCCGCATCGAGCCAGCGCCGTTTGAGCGCCGGTGGTTGCAGCCGCTTCGGCACCGGTTCGCTCAGCACGCGGTCGTAGCGTTCATGAAACAGGTTATTCAGTGAAAAATAATCGCTGACCCGCGAGGCCAACTCCGGGTTCTGTTCGAGGGCGCGCTCCACGTGGGCGCGGCGCTCGTCGGACAGCGTGCCGTCCACGTACGCGTGCAGCTCTTCTTCGCCGATCGGAGTGAGTTGTTCGTTCATCGCACCACCTGTAATTTCGCTCCGGGCTGTGTGCCCGCCATCAATGCCCTAAGCCGCTCACGTCCGCGTGACAGCCGCGACATCACCGTTCCGATGGGAATGTCCAGCGCGAGCGCCACGTCGGCGTAGCTCATTTCTTCCAGTCCGACCAGCAGCACCACTTCCCTTTGCTCGGTGGGCAAGCGCTGCAGCGCGTAGTCGAGATCGCGCATTTCCAGCGAACGCATCTGGTCGGACGCCACCGCGAATTCGCTCTCAGCTACGCTGTCGTCGTCCACGGATACGTGGACGGCCCGCACGGACGCCTTGCGCGCCTGGTTCGCGAACACGTTGTGCATGATCGTAAACAACCATGCGCGCAGATCGGTGCCTGCCTGGAACAGGGCCGTGCGTCCCAATGCGCGCTCCAGCGTGTCCTGCACCAGATCATCGGCCAGGTCCCGGTTGTTAATCAGCGCCCTTGCATAGCGCCGTAACCGCGGGACGTGCTCCATTAATTGGTCACGGATGTCCATTGCCTTTACCAGTGAGTGCCTCCAAGCCCGCCGTTTCGGGCCGGGCTTCCCTTGAGGGGCAAGATAATCCCGGGCGGCCCGGGATTATCCTGGAAGAGGTGCCGCGTCGTACGCCCGCAAGGGCGCACGACGGCGTTTCAGGTGCAAACACGCCTGTTCCCATTTTATTCCCGCCCGTACGTGTGAGCGGAATAAGCCTGAACCGGAACAACTTGCTTGTTCAGTCCTTGCTTAACGCATTGTCATGAAGTCGGCGGCACGCATCAGGCCACGCGCGTCGGCCGCACCGGCCAGCACGTAGCGCTGGTGGTGCGCGCTCCAAATGAGGAGCCGTAGCGTGCCCACACGCTGGGCACTCCACTGGGTTTGGGCGGAGACCGACCGTGAACGTGCCACGAGCAGTACTACCGGCTGGTTCTGGGCGTTCAGGTAGACATATTCGGTGGCGCGTGCCAATGGGCCCAG
>JBEKNG010000791.1:0-3140 GCA_049523075.1 Paraburkholderia sp. | reverse complement strand
CCGAGCCGTTGCGTCTTCGCCGCATCGTAGCGAGGCCAGTTTGGTTGCGAGGGCGTATTGGGGTCGCCATTGCGGGCAAAACTGGCCCAGTAACGCATCATCATCTGCGACAGCTTTGCTTGCTCATGTGTGAGCGGCAGCCAACCGCTCGACTGCCCGCTCGAGATTGGCGTAGTCGCGTCGCCGCGCCAGATGTACTGCATTTCGGACGTATGCGCCGCACCGATCTCAAACGATGGCGGCACGACCATATAAGGCGTATGCGGGGCGGTCTCGTCGCGGAACTCATACGTATAGGTCGGCACCCAGGCCGACAGCGCATCCTCCACAGGAACCGAGCCGCAGGCAAAACTGGAATCGGTCTGCACGGCGGCGAGCGCGACGGCTGGTGACGGATAGGCGGCGAGCGGATACTCGGTGAGCACGCGCTCCGCTTTGTCGCCTTGCTGGGCTCGCACGGTTGACTGATAACCATCGGCCGTCAACGGTTGGCGGATCATGTCGTTGCCCTCGTAGACGAAGACGCGCGTTTCATGTCGCACATTGCCGACGAGTACCGGGACGCGATTGAACTTGCCCGAGTGGAAAGCATCGAGCACGGGTAACGGCTGCGCCGCGCCGCCTGTGACGGGGCGCCAGTTGAGATTGGTTTTCGCCTGAGCGTCGATGATCTCGGCTGGGCTCTTCTTGCGTAGACAGGCCACCTGCGTTGCTGGATCCGTGCAGCCGATCGCATCGGCGAATGACTTGCCGCGCGTCGTAGCGGTGTCATGACTGACGATCGCACAGTCGCCGATACTTTCGATAACGGCACGATTGAACAAGCCCGCTGCGGCGGGCGAAGCGAGCAGCCAGCAGACTGAGCCCGCTCCCGCCGATTGTCCGCCAATCGTCACGTTGCCTGCGTCACCGCCGAAAGCGCCGATGTTTTGCTTGATCCATTGCAGGGCGTGTACCTTGTCGAGATCGCCGTAGTTGCCGCTCGACTGACCGTCGCCTGACTCTGTATCGAGGCCCGGTAGCGACAGGTAGCCGAGCGCACCCAGCCGGTAGTCGACGGTCACGACGATATTGCCGCGCGCAACGATCTGTACCGGCTGCATGTCGTTGCTTGCACCATTGATCCAGCCGCCGCCGTGGAACCAGACGATCACGGGCAGATGCGCATCGACGTGACGCGGTTTCCAGACGTTCAGGTATAGACAGTCTTCGTTCCAGCTCGCCGCGTTGCCGGGGCGCCAGAAGGTGGCTGATTGCACGCAGGCATTGGCGGGTTGGGTCGCGTCGCGCACGCCCGCCCATGCGGCTGCGGGTTGTGGTGCACGCCACCGCCCATCGCCGACCGGCGGCGCTGCGTAAGGGATGCCCTGGTAGACGTCGACGATACCGTGCTCGCTGCCGCGCAGCGCGCCGTCCGTGGTGGTCACCACTGGCGCGGCGATAATAGCCGTGCTGCCGTCCGCGGCATGCGCCGGTATGGCGGCCAACATCAGCGCGCCGACGACCATGGCGATCCCGTGCCTGATGACCTTCGCAAACGCGCCGCTCTCTTTTTGCACGTACATGACGTCTCCTTGTCTGTCTCCTGGTCTCTGTGGACAGAGCGTGCCACAGTTGGGAGACCAATGGTGCATACGCCTTCCAGCGTGAGGCCTCGTCGAACGCGCCCGGTGCGCGGTCGCGGCGCAGCGCTACGGGCCGTTCGGTCGCGCTCGCCACCTCCCGTTTAAGCGTTAAATTTTTGATTCGATGAATTGACGAAATACTGTCTTTTCCGAAATCGAATGGGTCGATCACAAGCACGTCACAATTTGGGCAAAACGCCGATGGAAAGATAGCAAGCAGTGCGTGTGGCCCAAGGTCAAGGCACATGCACCGAATGACTTCGGATCCCTGATTTTCTCGACGTTGCGTGCCCCTTCCTACCCTCGATCGCCGGCGCGTTTGGTTCGGGCGAGCAGCAGTATTACAAAAAGCCTTCGATGGATCTCCGGTTGTCAAATTTCCGCGTAGCCCAAGTTTTGCGCAATATCTTTCTGCGCCTTTATAAAACCTTCACATTCGAATGCTCCAATGCTGCGGCGTAACCGAGCTGAAAATACGCTGTACTCCTTTAACAAACTGGCTTCTTTCCGTTTAACGATGGATCCGCCGCACAATATCTGGAGCGCCCCGCATGTTACAAAGAAAGACCCTGTTACCGATTTCGTTCGCGGTGACGTTACTCACGCTGGCCGCTTGTGGCAGCAACAGCAGTAACAACTCCACAGCCAGCAGCACGCCGACGCCTACCGTGTCCGCACAAGACGCGCTGCAGACCTCGACGCCGATCAAGCACGTCGTGGTGATCTTCGGCGAGAACGAATCGTTCGACCACTACTTCGGTACCTACCCGAACGCAGCGAACCCCGAAGGCGAACCGTCGTTTATGCCGGTGTCCGGCACGCCAACAGTCAACGGCCTGACGCCTGCGCTGCTGACCTCGAATCCGACCGTCGCGAACACGACGAACCCGGCCGGCACCAACATCAATCCGTTCCGCCTCGACCGTACCCAAGCCGGCACGGAGAGTCAGAACCACGGCTACACGGCAGAACAGCTCGCTGCCGACGGCGGCAAGATGGATCTGTACCCGCTGAACACGGGTAACAACGCGACGGGTTCCACCGGTGAATTCGGCACGCTGGGCCTCGTGATGGGCTACTACGACGGCAATACCGTGACGGCACTGTGGAACTATGCGCAGAACTTTGCGATGAGCGACAACGCCTATACCGACACCTATGGTCCGTCGACGCCGGGCGCAATCGCCGTGGTATCGGGCCAGCACAATGGCGCGGTGGTCACCAAAAACGGCGCAGTGGTAGCGGGCAGCGCAACGGCCAACCCGTCGGGCAATGTGGTCTTTGACCTCCAGGGCGGCTGGACGCTGGTCGGCGACCTGGATCCGACTGGCGACGCATGTACGGTCGCGGCCGATTCGGCGTCGACGGCGACGGCATCGATGACGTCGAAGAACATTGGCGATCTGCTCAATTCGGCCAACATCACCTGGGGCGGCTTCATGGGCGGGTTCAACCTGACCACGGTCAACCCGAACGGCACGACGGGCTGCAAGCGGTCGACCTTCTCGAGCGTGC
>JBEKNG010000790.1:0-3143 GCA_049523075.1 Paraburkholderia sp. | reverse complement strand
GCCGATCGTGAATGCCATCGCGCCGAACGCACCGATCGGCGCGAGCTTCGTGATGATGCGCACCACACCGAACAGCACGCTCGACAGGCTTTCGACCAGCTCCGTGACGACCTTGCCGCGCTCACCAAGCGTCGCAAGCACGCTGCCGAACAGCATCGCGATCAGCAGGATCTGGAGGATTTCGCCTTGTGCGAACGCATCCGTGATCGTATTCGGAATGATGTGCATCAGGAATTCGACGGTGCTTTGACCGTGCGCCTTGGCGGCATACGAAGCCACCTCCTTGCCGTCGAGCGTGGCCGGATCGACGTTGAAGCCGACACCCGGCTTCAGCACGTGCGTGGCGACGAGGCCAAGCACCAGCGCGAACGACGAAACGATCTCGAAGTACAGCAGCGCCTTGCCGCCGACCCGCCCGACCTTCTTCATATCCTGCATGCCGGCGATGCCGGTCACGACCGTACAGAAGATGATCGGCCCGATCACCATCTTGATCAGCTTGATGAAGGCGTCGCCGAACGGCTTCATGTCGATAGCGAAGGCGGGCGAATAGTGGCCAAGCACGATGCCGACGAGAATCGCGGCCATCACCTGGACATAGAGCACTTTATAGAAGGGTTTCTTCACGATGGTTCCTGCGATGTGGATGAGCCAATGGCCTGCCACGCTGCGCATCAATGCGAACGAATAGACGTATCGCCTCTGCACGGCATCGGGCCGCGACAAGACGACAAATTTAGAAATACCGGGAGGGGAAATCGGACATCGTTGTCTCCATGCTTTAGTTGTCGGGCCTTTGCGGCCGCGCATCTGCTTTGCAAGGTCGATGCCAGCTGGATAACGGCACTTTGTCTTTGATTTTTATAGGTAATTTTGTTTGACACGAGACGACGTGTCCAGCTTTCCAGAAATCCGGACGCGAGGCGTCGGGGATTCCGGACGGGCCGCTCAAAAAAAATGCCTTCCTCGCGGCAGGAAGGCATTTCAATGGAATATCGGAGACTTTGTTTTTTCGGCCTGAACGCGCCGGGAAGCTCCGGCCGCCTCAGCTTCGCTGACGGCCTCAGTCGAAATCGAACACATCGAAGAGCGAGCGCTTTTTTCTGTATCCCGTGTGCCCCGATCGACGGTCGTCGTACTTATGGTGACTTTCGTCCGGATGCTCACGGTACCGGTCGCGATGACCTTCCCGGTTCGGGCTCACGCCACTATGCGCGCCGACGCGTTCTACGTCGTCGTCTGAAATCAGCTTGTCGAGCTCGCCGCGATCGAGCCATACGCCCCTGCAATCCGGGCAGTAGTCGATCTCGATCGAGCGGCGCTCGGTCATCAGAAGGTCAGTCGTCTTGCAAACGGGGCATTTCATTGCGTTGCTCCTCAAAAAGGTAGGACATCGAACGCTCAACCTGGCATGGTGCGTGTAGATATCATCGTTGCCCCATGAGTTCGGATAAAGCAGTGATAAGCTGAACCACATATCGCTTTCTTCGAAGTGACGCCGACCATGCTGAACTATCGCCATCTTTATTATTTCTGGATCGTCGTAAAGGAAGGCGGCTTCGCGCGCGCGGCCGAGCGGCTCGACATGGCCGTCCAGACGATAAGCGCGCAGGTGCGCGAACTGGAAAAATCGATTGGGAGACAGTTGCTGAAATCGGCGGGGCGCGGTGTCACCATGACCGAGGCCGGCGAGACCGCTTTCAACCGCGCGGAGCAGATTTTTCAAATCGGCGAGGCGCTGCTCGACGAGATGCGTGAGGCGTCCGGCGAAGGTGTTGCGCGCCTGGCCGTGGGTCTCTCCGACGGCATTTCGAAGCTCGCCGCGCACGCGTTGCTTGCGCCGGTGCTGGGTACTCCATCGCTCAGGCTCCTATGCCACGAAGGTGAGCCTGCGCAACTGTTGGCGGAACTCGCACTGCATCGGCTCGATCTGGTGCTGGCATGTCAGCCGGCGCCGCACAACGCGGACCTGCGCGTTGTGAGCCAGCGCCTCGTCGGCTCGCCCATCGACTGGTATGGCCCCGCCGCGCTCATCCCCAAAGCCTCTCGCACCAGCTTTCCGCAGTGCCTCGCCGATCTGCCCGTGCTCTTGCCCACCGGGCACGGCGCGCTACGCGCACGACTGGACCGGTGGTTCGAAGCGGCGGGAATCCGGCCGCGAATCGTCGGAGAATTCGAAGACAGCGCGCTAATGGCAGTGTTCGCCGCCCGCGGGCTCGGCGTGTTTCCTCTCGCGGAACTGGGCGCCGAGGACCTGTCTTTGCTGCGAGGGTTGCGCCGGCTCGGCCGCGCGGACGGTGTGATCGAAGAGATCCACGCCATCCGCTCCCGGCGCGGCCAACATCATCCGCTCGCCTCTCAGGTGGTCGACGCCACGCGTGCGTGAGCGTGCAGGACGGCTCGCGGGGTATCGTGGCGAACTTTGGCCACTGCTGGAGCGGGTCCCCACGCAGTAAAAACAGCCGCCAGCAGGGTGATCTCGCCATCCGCGAGATAGTCGTCGGCGCTCGCGGCAGCGACGCACAGGCGCATGACCTTGCGTTGCAACGCCGGAGAGTCGATCTCACCCATCAGCGTGGCAAGCAGGGGCCTGTCTATCAGGCCGGCCATTGGCGTGTGCGGCGCGTGTGCGACGGAGTGATCCTCGTACAGCGCCTGCACGATCCGCGCGAATTGTTCCGGTGCCAGACCGAGTTGGCCCGCGATATCGAGCTTGTCGAGTGCGCGCTCCTCGGAGCTGCAAACGTGGCCGTCGGAGGTCAGCACCAGCGCAACGATGCGTGCGGCGGCTTGAGGACTGTTGCGGGGATAGGTTCGCATGACTGGGCTCCTTTTTTCGCGGACGTTGTCCGCAGTGATGATGAGCCCCAGTCTGCGTCTGCTTCTCAAGCGGATAAACCTGTTAATCCAGGAGTCGTGATGCGGAAAAACCGAACAATGCGCGGATCAGGCGCTTCGCCTTCCCTCGCCCACCGCGCCCTAAGCAGCGCCTTCTTCCAGCACCAGCAGGTTCTCGTGCGAAAAGCCCAAAGCCACCGGCTGACCGCGCTCGGGCAGTCGGCGGTTTGGATCGTTGAAGACGTCGAGCGAGATCACCGCATCCTTCACCCGCGTGCGGATCCGCACCACCGCGCCGAGGAAAT
>JBEKNG010000789.1:0-3147 GCA_049523075.1 Paraburkholderia sp. | reverse complement strand
CATGTACACCGCCAACACGATGAGCTCGTCGTTCGAAGCGCTCGGCATGTCGCTGCTGTACTCGTCGACGATGGCCAATCCCGATCAGGAGAAGGTGGACTCCGCAGCCGAATCGGCACGCATGCTGGTCGAAGCCGTCAAGCAGGACCTTAAGCCGCGCGACATCATCACGAAGAAGTCGATCGAGAACGCCGTAGCGGTGATCATGGCCACGGGCGGCTCGACCAACGCCGTACTGCACTATCTCGCCATCGCCCATGCGGCAGAGGTGGAATGGAGCATCGAAGACTTCGAGCGCATGCGCAAGCAGGTGCCGGTGATCTGCAACCTGAAGCCGTCGGGCCAGTACGTGGCGACCGATCTGCACAAGGCCGGCGGCATTCCGCAAGTCATGAAGATCCTGCTCGACGCGGGCCTGTTGCACGGCGATTGCGTGACGATCACCGGCAAGACGCTTGCCGAAGAACTGAAGGACGTGCCCAGCAAGCCGCGCGCCGACCAGCAGGTGATTTTCCCGATCGAGAAAGCGCTGTACAAGGAAGGCCACCTCGCCATCCTGAAGGGCAACCTGGCGGTCGATGGCGCCGTCGCCAAGATCACCGGCCTGAAGAACCCGGTCATCACCGGCCCAGCCCGCGTGTTCGACGACGAGCAAAGCGCGCTGGAGGCTATTCTCGCCGACAAGATCAAGGCGGGCGACGTGGTCGTGCTGCGCTACCTCGGCCCGAAGGGCGGCCCCGGCATGCCGGAGATGCTAGCGCCAACTTCGGCGATTATCGGCAAGGGTCTGGGCGAAAGCGTTGGCCTCATCACCGATGGCCGTTTCTCCGGAGGCACGTGGGGCATGGTGGTGGGTCACGTTGCCCCGGAAGCGTTTGTGGGCGGCGCGATCGCATTCGTGAAGGAAGGCGATTCGATCACCATCGACGCGCACAAGCTGCTCTTGCAACTGAATATCGACGATGCCGAACTGGCGCGCCGTCGTGCTGCGTGGCAGCAACCGAAGCCGCGTTATACGCACGGCGTGCTCGCCAAATATTCCGCGTTGGCGCTGCCGGCGAACAAGGGCGCAGTGACCGGCTAAGCTTGAGCGCGCACGTTGACCGGCTGGATGCGAGACCAGCTGGATGCGAAACCGGTTAGCGCGGCGCCGCTGCGAAGCCAGCGAAAAGTGGGGAATACCAGGCCATAGCCGCACGCAGGCAGCCGAAAAAGCTGAAAGGGGCGCACGAAAAACCGTGCGCCCCTTTCCTTTTATAATGCCTGCACCACGAGTCGAGCACCTGCACCGGCGGAGACCAGAATGAAATCAATGTCGTATGCAGCAATAGCGTTGGCGGGCATGCTCGCAATCAGCGCTTCGGCGCAGGCGGAAACGGCTCCCGGCCTTGCGCTCGCGCAGCAGCAGAACTGCATGAGCTGTCACTCGGTGAACCGTCCGTTCATGGGACCGGCGCTGCATGACGTCGCGGCAAGATACGCGTCACGCGCCGACGCGGAAACTTACCTCGCCCACAAGATCATCGACGGCAGCACGGGGGTCTGGGGCCAGGTGCCCATGCCCGCGAACACCCAGCTCACGCCCGATCAGGCCGCCGTGCTGGCCGGCTGGATCCTGACGCTGAAATAAAAGCAGTGCCGCGCGTGCTCAGTGCTCGATCGTACGCCGCGCAATCTCTTCGTTGACCGCTTCGCGCACCCAGCCGGTCATTTCCGTTTCGAGCGCCAGCGCGACTTCGCGCGTAATCTGGTTCACAAGCCACAGGGTGTGATCTTGCAGCGCATCACGGCAACGCGCTTCGATCACCGCGCGCCCTTCACCCGTCAGATAACTGGCAAAACGCCCGCGCAGGCGGTCGGCGAGCACGTCGGCATCGAGGCTGTGCACCGGCGCAGCCGGCACGGGAGCGCGTGCAAAGTGGAACGCCGAGCTGGGTTCGAATGCCTCAAGGGGCTCGGGCTCGGGCGCCGAGGCCAGCTCGAACGGCGCCGGCGACTCAGGCAATTCAAAGACATGCATCTGGGCAGGCGTCACGGAGTACACGGTCACGCCATCGGCAGGCTCAGCACCAGACTCGGCCGGAGCAGCTTCAGCAGCAGCCGCGCCATGGGCGGGCCGCGCGTGCGCGGGCTTGCCTGGCACGAGGATGTCGTTCAGAACCGGTATTGAGGTATCGAACGTAGTATCGGACGAATCGGGCACGAATAGACTCCGTCGATGAAGTAGGCGATGAGGACGCGCCGCCTCGCCGGCCAGCGCGGACGGTGCCGGTTGGCAGCGTCCGCGCGTGGCGGCACGGCGACGCTAGCCGCCCTGCTTGTAGTTGTTTAGAGCATAGCCGCGATCGCGGTAGAAGCGATAGCGTTCACGGCCCGCAGCCAGTTCCTCTTGTGCATTACCGACAACTTCCAGCAATCTCTCGAAGCGCGCGAACTGCGCCGGCACCTCGCCACCGAGATTCAGCAGCACCTGATAGTGAGGCACCTTGTCGAGGTTCGCGGCCAGCACGATCGGCGTTTGCGCGACGAGCGCGCTGTCCGCCATACAGTGCGGCACGAACTCGAGTGGCGCAAAGGTCCACAACTGCTCGTCGAAGGCGCGCAGGCGCGCCGGCTCGGCCAGCACGATGGTGGGCTGGCCGGCCTGATACGCCTTGCGCGCGAGGCGGCACGCGTACAACAGCGAGTCGCCGACGTTCGAGTGAAAATCGATTCTCGTCATCGGCGGCTCTGCCTCAGCGCATCAGTCAGCGCGTCGGTACTGCGATCGATCATTATGCCGCGCGATCGATCAGGAACTGCGTCAGGAGCGGCACCGGACGGCCCGTTGCACCCTTTGCCGCGCCGCTCTTCCAGCCCGTACCGGCGATGTCGAGGTGAGCCCACGGATAAGCCTCGGCGAAGCGCGACAGGAAGCACGCGGCCGTGATGCTGCCGCCCGGACGGCCGCCGATGTTGGCGAGATCCGCGAAGTTCGACTTCAACAGGTCGTGGTATTCCTCGTCGAGCGGCATGCGCCACGCCGGATCGGAAGCCTCGCGGGAGGCGTCGAGCAACTCACCCGCCAGCGCGTCGTCTTTCGAGAACAGGCCGCTGTTGTGGTGACCAAGTGCGATCACGCAAGCACCGGTAAGGGTTGCCACATCG
>JBEKNG010000788.1:0-3148 GCA_049523075.1 Paraburkholderia sp. | reverse complement strand
GCTCTCGATGATGCCGACAATACTGGCGATCCTGTCTGAGCTGGCGTTGATGCCTTCCATGGTTTCCACCACGCGAGACACCACGGTGCCGCCCTGCTCCGCCACCTGGGCGGCCTGTGCAGCGAGCTGGTTGGCCTGACTGGCGTTGTCGGCATTCTGGGTGACGGTCGAGGTCAGTTGCTCCATGCTCGACGCCGTTTCCTCGAGCGAGGCGGCCTGCTCTTCGGTACGTTGCGACAGGTCCTGGTTGCCCGCCGCGATCTGGTGCGTGGCAGTGGCAATCGACTCGGCCGAAACCCTGATCGTGCCGATCGTCTGCGTGAGCTGCTCCTGCATGCGCTTCATCGAAAAGAGCAGGCTCGAGCGGTCACCCGGCGCGGTCTTCACCACCGCAGTCAGGTCGTTACTGGCAATCTGGTTGGCAATTTCGGCGGCATAGGACGGCTCGCCGCCCAGTGACCGGAGGATGCCGCGGTTGAGCAGCACCACCACAGCCGAGAGGGCAGCGGCCAGTACCAGCAGAATCCCGAGGCTCCGGTACAGCGTCGCGCGGAATGCCGCATCGATGTCGTCGACATAGAGTCCCGTGGTAAGAATCCAGTCCCACGGCTGGTAGATCACGCTGTAGGCAACTTTCGGGGCCGCTTCGCTGGAGCCTAGCCGGCGAAACGCATACGAGACAAAACCCTGACCGTCACGTTTGATGAGCGCGACGATATCCCTGAAGAGGTAAACGCCATCCGGATCCTGGTAGTCACTGACGTCCTTACCGTTTAACTGAGGGTTGGCCGCGTTCATCAGCAGGATCTGCTGCGAATTCATAATCCCGAAATAGCCGCCTTCGCCGTACCGCATATTGCGGATGCTGTCCATGGCGTCCTTCTGCGCTTCCGCCACGGGCATGGCGCCGGCGGCCGCCTGGTCGCCGAAGGTCTTGACGACACTCAGGGCAATCTCCGACGCGTGCTTCAGGTCCGCCTTGCGCTCGTCCAGGCGTGTTTCCCGAGTCTGGTAAGCGTTGTAGACCGATATTCCCGCGAGACACAGCAGGCTCAGGAGCAGTGGCAGCCAGAGCTTCTGGACAAAAGACAGTTTCATTACCTACGAACCCTTGCATTGACTTGTCGCAAACGAGCAAACCGCCTTCAATGCGGGATGCTGCATTGCACCAATAACGGCGACGATTCGCCGCACTTGAGAAAAAAGTGACGTGTGCGGCTATTTGTCGCAGGTCGAGGTGAAAACTTCAGCGCAGGGAAACGCCCCTCAACGACAATGGAAGGAATCCGAACACATTACATGGGGTATGAAGCGCGTGCGAGTCAGCTCACGTAGACACCGATCCAACCGGGAATAAGTTCGGGCGAACCACGGGAGACACTTTCACAATGCGGTAACGCTTGGGGTGTGTCGCCGAATAGCCGCCGCGCGGTCCATGGCACGCACGTCGTAAGCTCCAAGGGCAAGACTGAAATCTTCGTTGCCGTGAAAGAGGTAATTGGCGTCGATGAGAGAGCGGTCGTGCCACACATACACGCCGCCGTTGAACCATACCGCCCGGTGACGCCAGGCCGCGCTCCAGTGTCGCCAGCGGTCGTTATGGTTTGCTGCTGGTTCATTTCGAGCTTACCCGCTGCGCTGGCCCGCTGCCGCATCACCTGGATCGCCATCATCAACTGCTGTGGCTGGCTCTGGTACGCGTCGCCGAGCGATGACGTCCAGACCTCTGGTCCATGTCCGCGAGCACGGTGGGAAATCCAGTGAGCGCCTTGACGCTGGCATCCCAGACCTGCTGGTCGACTTGAGCGGCCAGCTCTCCCCCCTTCAGTTGGGAATGCGAATGCATCCAGCGGTCCGCTGCGACGACTTCCACATTGTGAGTGGCCGCCGTGAGAATTTGTGCGACCAGGGGATCCGGATACAGCGCAATGGGAGCGACAAGTCGCTGCAGTTCTCGAGGCGTGCGGTGGATGGCAACGAACGGCGCAACCGATGCCTGGTTATCCTGATCGGCGAACGCATGCCCCGCCATCCCGAACGCGATACATAACGACACAACGAACGAGAAGACCCGCTTCATCAACTTCATGGCATCTATTGCCGGTTTGCAATCTGATAGGACCACTATAGGCAAAACGAAGTATCTGGGATCTAACCCGTTGATGACGTTTTCTTCACTTTCTGCTTGATGGAGCCATGCCAGCAACGATAGCAATACGACACGTGTTCAGCTGCCCTGCATTGCTGACCACAGCATAAAGATCTCAGCTGGCATCCACGAACATCAGGCCGATAGATTAAAAATAGCTATCTGTGTGTTCGAAGTTTTAAATCGTAGGATTTAATGTTCGTGTTGCGAATGTGCGACATTAAACCGCCTATACAACGTCGCTCTTCTCAGGGCACAGGCCGTCGCCCCCCGTTCCAGCTTGATTGTGAGCAATTGTGACCATCCATTTCGATTTTTGAAAAACAATCTTCCATAAATTTTTGAATACAAAATTCTATACTCCGCCCGCTCTATTCTTAGCAATCGTGAAATTCCTGCTAAGAGATCTCTCAAAAAATGAACGGGGTTTTAATGAAACTGAAGAATCTGGTCATCGCTTCGGCGATGCTTTTTGCAGGTGTCGCTCATGCGCAAAGCAGCGTGACGCTTTACGGTCTCATCGACACGAGCCTGGTTTACGTGGACAACGCAAAAAGCGCTACTAGCGGACAAAACAGCAGCCAGTTCCTGGAAAACTCCGGCAGCCTGAGTACCTCGCGCTGGGGCCTGCGCGGCAATGAGGATCTTGGCGGTGGTCTGAGCGCCGTGTTCGACCTGGAGAACGGTTTCAACGGGGCCAATGGCACGTTCAAAAATGGCGGCGACATCTTCGGCCGGCAGGCGTGGGTGGGTCTGCGCTCGAGCCAGTACGGTACGGTTACGCTCGGCCGTCAATACGATTTCATGGTCGACTACGTCGCGCCGATGAGCGCGACCGGTTCGGGCTGGGGCGGCAACCTTGCTTCCCACCCGTACGACAACGACAACCTCGACAACGACATGCGTCTGAACAACGCGGTCAAGTTCAGCAGCGTCTCGTACGGTGGCTTCAAGGCCGGCGCAATGTATGCATTCTCCGGCCAGGCGGGCGGCGCAGGC
>JBEKNG010000787.1:0-3151 GCA_049523075.1 Paraburkholderia sp. | reverse complement strand
CGATCTGCTGTGGCAGTTCTGGCAGCGTCTGCATGGTCTCGTCCCGGTCGAGGTGTTGCAGACCCAGATCGAGCGCACGCTTCGCCGTTACCGGCTGGCGGGCGAGATCACCGAAGACCTGCTCGACACGGCGCCGGCCGGCTGCGGCATCTACGCGTTCTTCGGGGAGGGGGACGTGCCGCTCTACGTCGGTCGCAGTGTGCGGGTTCGGCAGCGTCTGCGCTCGCATCTAACCGGTGAGCGCCGCTCGTCGAAAGACCTGCGGCTGGCCCAGCAGGTGCGGCGTGTCGAATGGCTTGCAACGGGCGGCGAGCTTGGCGCGATGCTGACGGAGGCGCAGTGGATCGCGACGCTGCGCCCGGGGCAAAACCGTCTGCCGCGGGTTGCGAAAAGCGACCCTGTCGACGCTCCCTGGCCGTTCGACGGACCGATTGTTTTCGAAGAGCGCGACGCGGAATTGCAGACCCGCGCCTTTCACGTAGTCGACCGTTGGCGTTATGTCGGTCACGCTCCGACGCTTGCCCAAGCAGCTAGCTTGCACGCGTCGAGCGCGACCGGCACGTTCGAACTTTCCACCTACCGGATTCTGCAAACGCATCTTGCGCGTGGTTTGCGGGTCATGCCGCTTGGCGTGTCCGTCACCGCGGGCGACGTCACCGCGGGCGCGGCAAGCGTCGCCTAGCCCGTCGCGCCGACTCCGCCCGATTCGCACACGTGGCCGAGCGCTTGGGTGAGTGCGCCCGAGCGCGCGGAGTCATAGCGAGTCAACGTCTTCCAGTTAGCAATTCCCTGGGCTACGCGCGACGGACAGTCCGGTGCCGCGCGCAGCGTCTGCACGCGCGAGAGGCCGGCGATCATCGATTTGGTCAATTGATCGAGCTGAGGCCGGGTGCTGGTGGCGAGGTCGGGCGGCGCGCCTTCGGGCGGCCGGGTGCTGCGCCACGTGGCGAACAGGGCGTTTTGCACTTCCTTGCTGGCGTCAATCTGGTCCTGGAAGAATGCACGGGCAAACTCGGGGTCGATCTGCGCGGCAGCGGCGCGCCTGGCGACATCGGCGAGTAACGCTGCTTCACGCGGCGGGTCGGTGATGTCCTGATGGTTTGCCCATTTCCACCGCGCCACCGGCTCGGCCAGCGCGAGCCGTTGCGAGACGAGCGAGATCAGATTGGTCAAGGCGGTGTCGTCGCTGTCTGCGTGAGCGGGTGCCGGCGTGAGAGTCAATGCGGCACACAAGACGAGCGCGCCCAGCACGCCACTACGGTACAAACGGTTCATGAAGAAGGGCGACCGAACAGTCGAAGGGGAAAAGCCTGAAGAATAAACGATGCGAACGTGAAGCGGCGCGGATACGGATGCAAGACGCGCATCACGCGCGCTGAAGCGGATGCCCCCGCACGCACGATCGACTAACGGGACCTGTACGATCTGCGAAGTGGGCGCGCATGCAGCTGCAGGTTACGCACAGGGCGCGTCTCTGCGATGTGATGGCCCGGCAGCTAGCAGTTACTTCTGCTCGCACGACTTGCGCTGTTCGTCGAAGAACGCACGAACATGCTCAGGCAGTTCGGCGCCCAGAAACTCAACACCAGCGGGTTCCGGATCCGGGCTGAAAACTTTATCCGGGGTCGGAATCTTGGGCGGTTTGGCATCCATGACCTTTCTCCTTTGCGAACCGATTATCTGCCGCGGTCCCCGTTTTGCACCAGCGCTGTAAACCTACAACGCTGTTTTTCATTCGCCATTTGTTGCTTTAACGGCACAGCGTCACTTCGCTTGAATTTGATTGAATAAAATTTAATGGTTGTGCCGCATTTACGAACGGTCGCACTAATCGACTCGCGCCACGCGCCCCGTGTCCGTCACGCATTGCAATAATGCGCAGGCGGTGCGTTCAGACATGCGGCACCCGATGCAACCTCCGCCAGTTTGTCAGGAGCCTTAAACAATCCATTTCGCTGCACTGCACACATGTCAAACATGCAACGACACGTTAGATGTCCGTCCGTTGCGGATTCAAATGCATCGAATTACCTGCATTTTTTTGTTAACGATGCATTGGCGGATTCCGTTGACGCGTCTGATGTTCTTTTACTTACGCATATGAAAAGATGAATGCACGCCGTATCCGATTGAAAGCAGCGTGCGATGCTTGGACGGCGTAAGCGGTTTCATAAATTAGCCTGACGAATGAACGCGCATCCGGTCTCGCGGGAACTGGCTGCGCGCCCCAGCGCTTACACCACCATCCACTCCTTCAGATACGCGGTCGTCCGGCTTGCGGCGACACACACGACCTCAGCCGGCGTGCCGCTCGCGACAACCTTGCCGCCCGCCTCGCCGGCCCCTGGCCCCATGTCGACGATCCAGTCGCTTTGCGCCGCGACCCGCATATCGTGTTCGACGACCACTACCGTATTCCCAGCATCTGCGAGGCCCTGTAGCTGCACCACGAGCCGGTCGACGTCGGCGGGATGAAGACCGGTGGTCGGCTCGTCGAGGATATACAGCGTGTCGCCGCGTTGCGCGCGTTGCAATTCGGTGGCGAGCTTGATGCGCTGTGCTTCGCCGCCAGACAGCTCCGTGGCTGGCTGGCCGAGCCGCAGATAGCCGAGCCCGATGTCACGCAACACCGTGAGCGCGCGTATCACGTACGGTTCTCCCGCGAAGAAGTCGCACGCGGCGTCGACGGTCAGCGCGAGCACCTCAGCGATGTTTTTGTCGCGCCACTTGATCTCGAGCGTCTGCGTGTTGTAGCGGGTGCCGTGGCACGTCGAGCAGGGTGCATAGACGCTTGGCAGAAACAGCAACTCGACGCTGACGAAGCCTTCTCCCTCGCAGGTGGGGCACCGTCCTTGTGCGACGTTGAACGAGAACCGCCCGGTGCTGTAGCGCCGCTTGCGCGCGGCGGGCGTCCCAGCAAACAGCTTGCGCACATGATCGAACAGCCCGGTATATGTAGCGAGATTGGAGCGCGGTGTGCGGCCAATCGGTTTCTGATCCACGCGCACCAGCCGGCGCACGGCTTCCATGCCTGCGGCGATCTGGCCGCTCGTCGGTACGTTGGGTGTGGTGAAGAGCGGGTCCTGCTCGTCGTCGTCAGCGGACTCGATGACGCGTCCCAGCCGATTCGCGACAAGTTCCGGCAAGGCCT
>JBEKNG010000786.1:0-3151 GCA_049523075.1 Paraburkholderia sp. | reverse complement strand
TGCTTTACCTCGCAGTGCTGCTGCTGTTCATTGCAAACACGATCAATATCGCAGCCGACATCGCCGCGATGGGCGCAGCCGCAAAACTGGTTCTTGGCGGCCCGGTGCAACTCTATGTCGTGCTGCTGGGCGTATTTTCTCTGCTGCTTCAGATGTTCATGCCGTACGAGTGCTATGCACGCTATCTAAAATGGCTCACGCTGACGCTATTCGCATACGTTGCGATCGCCTTCGTCATTCCCGTCGACTGGAAGGCCGTAGCATTAAGCATCGTCAAGCCACCAATCGTCTTTTCGACCCCTTATCTAACGACCGTGGTCGCGGTGCTGGGGACGACAATCAGCCCCTACCTTTTCTTCTGGCAGGCTTCGCAGGAAGTCGAGGAGATCCGCTCAAGTCCGGTGCAGCAGCCACTGCTACGTGCGCCGCTTCAGGCCGCCGCGCAACTGAAGCGCATCAATCTGGACACATGGGTCGGCATGGGCCTGTCCAACGGTATCGCGTTCTTTATCATTTTGTCGGCCGCGGCAACCCTGCATGCTCACCACGTTGAAGTGAACACAACGGCCGACGCCGCCAGCGCCCTTAAGCCCATAGCAGGGAACTTTGCATTCGCGCTGTTCAGCCTTGGCATTATCGGCACCGGCCTGCTCGCGCTGCCTGTGCTGGCTGGCTCCGCCGCGTACGCTGCAGCGGGAACGATGAAGTGGCGCAATAGCCTGGCGTTGCAGGTCAACCTTGCAAAGCAGTTTTACGCGGTCATTGCGGTGTCTATTCTCGGCGGCGTCGCGCTGACTTTCACGCACTTCGATCCGATCAAGGCGCTCTACTGGAGCGCGGTTATCAACGGCCTCGCCGCAGTGCCGGTCATGGCGCTCGTCATGCTGATGTCGGGCAATCGGCGCATCATGGGCGAGTTTGCCGTAGGTGGCGTGCTGCGCCTCGTCGGCTGGATCGCTACCGCGGCGATGGGACTAGCGGCAATAGGCATGTTCTGGCCTGGCTGACCAGCGTAGCGCCGGGCCGCCTAGCCAATATGTCACACCACGTCATCCTTCGGATAGCGAATCATCATTCCCGACGCGGATGATCAAGAAAGAAACGCAGCATCTCGGCACTTGCGTCGGGACCGCTTGGGTCTGTATAGCTGCCTTGCGCATTGCCACCCGCCCACGCATGCGGTGCGCCATGAATGGTCCACAATTCCGCGTCAATACCGTCGCTGGAGACCAGTCGCGTAACGCTGCAGGCCCGCTGGCCCGCAGCGATTCGGCGCGCTTCGTGGGAACCGTCGGGTCGTGCATCGAAGCTCTGCACGATGCGCGTGGCATTCGTGATGTGCACCGTCGCATCCGCATCGCCGTGAAAGACTATCATGGGCCGTCGTGGCGCGCGTACCTCGTTCCTTGCGCGCCCTTCTGCTCCCGCGCGCCGGCCACCTTTCATGGCTGCCAGAGCAGAAGGTAAATCGTGCGCGCACCGCGCGGGAAGACCGGAATGCACACCGGCTGCGGCGTACAACTCCGGATACGCCTCAATCATGATCGCCGCCATGGCGCCGCCCGCCGACATGCCGGCGATGTAAACGCGCGCAGGATCAACGTGGTGGGCCGCGATGATTTCACGCGTGATGCCTGCGATCAGTGACGGCTCGCCGCTCTCACGATGCTGGTCGTTGGGCTTGAACCAGTTCCAGCACTTCGACGGGTTGGCTTCCCGCGGCTGCACCGGATAAGCAACGAGGCACCGATGCCGCTCGGCAAGCGCATTCATCTGCGTGCCCCTCGCGAAATCATTGGCGTCCTGCGTACAACCGTGCAACATCACAATCAACGGAAGTGGCTCGCCGGCAGCGCCCGCGGGCACATAGAGCCGATATTGACGGCGGCCGTGAGCATTGGAATACGTCAGCGTGCTGAAATGGCCGCGCTCCTCAACGTCGAGGTCTGCTTGCCGCATCGCGCGGGCGACTGTCGCCTCTTTCCTTGCGTCCGCAAACGGAAAGACTACGGGTGCCGGGGTCTCGCGCTGCGGCACCGTTTTGCTCGCTGCACCGGCGGATTCGCCACGTAGTGCGCGCTGTATCACCTCTGTCGCTTCGGCAGCGCCGCGGGTACGCAATACCGCCATCGCTTCATGCATTGAGCTTAGGAATCCTTCGTTTAGTTTCATGGCCTTGTCCGGTTAGCGGATTGATGGGGACTAGTCGGGGTTGTACGGTGTCGGTCGTCGCACGGCTAGCGGATTCTGTCCGCGAGTGCGGTCTTTACGGCTGGCGAAGCGTGAAATGCCCCCAGCACCACGACGCTCTCGATGGTCTGGAGCGCGAGTTCTGCGGGGACATCCGCGGCAATGCTCGCCAGCCCCAGCACCTGAATGTTGAGACGCTCGTGCGCGGCTCGCACCGCCTCGAGATCCTGTCTGGAAAAATGCTGCAATCCGAGTACGAGCGCACGACGGGTAATGGTTTCCTGGACGACTTGCGCGTGCAGCGCGAGCTGGTTGCGAATGGCCGTGCGAATCACGTCTGTCCGGTTCGAATAAAAGCCCTCTTCGACCAGAAGATCGATCTGTCCAAGGTCGACTGGCCCGAGATTGATCGTGATTTTTTCCGAATCGCCGCCCTTGGGGCGCAGCGCGTCGGGTGTCGTCAGATTTTTCATTTCTCCATCCGTGCGCCATCCATATGGATGGTTATAGGCGGAATCTTGACGCACTGCAACAGCATAATTCGGGGTCGGACGAATTCCGGTTCGCTGTCCGCCGACCTTGTATGCGCCTTCCGCTGGAGATTCAGTCGTCGAGCTGGACCCTCGGTGAACGGCGTGGATTTGCCGCCACCCGGGCATCATCGCCAGACGTCGACGCCCTGCTGAGGCTCGCGGCAATTTCCGAACCAAACAGAAAAACGATCGCCGAAAAGTACAACCACATCATCAGGACAGCGAGAGAACCTGCGGCACCGAACGAGTTCGCTGTGCCCGCATGCACGAGATAAAAGCTAAACAGGTGTCTGCCCACCGTCAAGAGTATCGCTGCGGTCAGACCACCCCACAGCGCGTGACGAAATCGAACGCTCACGTCGGGCAGCCATTTGATGAGCGCGGACAGGCCAATGGTGAGAACGAGCAACGCGAAGACCGACTGGGCC
>JBEKNG010000785.1:0-3153 GCA_049523075.1 Paraburkholderia sp. | reverse complement strand
CTGACGGAAACGCGCTAGAAACTGTCGAAATCGTGCCGCCGCCGCTGCCCGAAGCCGCAGCAAAAAAATCCTGGCTCACCCGCCTGAAGAGCGGCCTGTCGAAGACCAGCTCGAACCTGACGGGCATCTTCATCGGCGCCAAGATCGACGAGGACCTGTATGAGGAACTCGAAACCGCCCTGCTGATGTCCGACGCAGGCGTCGATGCCACCGAATTCCTGCTCGAATCTCTGCGCGAAAAAGTGCGCGCCGAGCGGCTGGCCGATCCGCAGCAGGTCAAGGCCGCGCTGCGCACGCTATTGATCGACCTGCTCACGCCGCTGGAAAAATCGCTGATGCTCGGGCGCGCCCAGCCGCTCGTGATGATGATCGCGGGCGTGAACGGCGCGGGCAAAACCACCAGCATCGGCAAGCTCGCGAAGCATCTGCAGAGCTTCGATCAGTCTGTGCTGCTCGCCGCGGGCGACACGTTCCGCGCCGCCGCCCGTGAACAGCTCGCCATCTGGGGCGAACGCAACAACGTGACCGTCGTATCGCAGGAAAGCGGCGACCCGGCCGCGGTGATCTTCGACGCGGTGGGCGCCGCGCGTGCGCGCAAGATCGACGTGCTGATGGCCGACACGGCCGGCCGTCTGCCGACACAGTTGCATCTCATGGAAGAGTTGCGCAAGATCAAGCGCGTGATCGGCAAGGCCATGGACAGCGCCCCGCACGAGGTGCTGCTCGTCATCGACGCGAACACCGGTCAGAACGCGCTCACGCAAGTGAAAGCGTTCGATGACGCGCTGGGCCTCACCGGTCTGATCGTCACCAAGCTCGACGGTACGGCCAAGGGCGGCATTCTCGCGGCAATTGCGCGGCAACGGCCGATTCCCGTGTACTTCATCGGGGTTGGCGAAAAGGTCGAAGATTTGCAGCCATTCAGCGCCGAGGAGTTTTCCGACGCCTTGCTGGGCGGCTAAACAGCGCAACGGCCGAGCGATTCCGCAGATTGCCGCCTCGGTGGCTACTGGCCGCTTCAGCCGCTGGCTGAAGCGAAACGCAGAATCACAGCACCAGCAAAGAGGGCGCCCCGTGGAGCGCCCTCTTTGCGTTCACCCGTGCCATCAGGCAAACCGCTCCGTCAGGCAACCCCCCCCCTCACTCCGCATCCGGCTGCACGCCGGGCGCCGCCCGCGCGAACGCGTCGAACTGCGACGCGTGATCGTGGATGCGCTGGATCGTCGGAAACTGCGTCACGTCAATCTTGAAACGCTGCGCGTTGAACACCTGCGGCACCAGGCATGCATCGGCCAAAGTCGGCGTATCTCCGAAACATAGCTTGCCGGTACGCGAATCGCCCGCCAGGTGTTCCTCCAGCGTCGCGAAGCCTGACTCGATCCAGTGCCAGTACCACGCGTCCCTGGTCGCATCGTCGGCGCCGACCGTGTGCTTCAGATACTTCAGCACGCGCAGATTGTTCAGCGGATGGATCTCGCAGGCAACCTGCAGCGCCACCGAGCGCACGTACACGCGATCGGCCGGAGACTTCGGGAGCAGCGGCGGCTCCGGATGCGTTTCTTCCAGATACTCGATGATCGCGAGCGACTGCTGCAGCACGTTGTCGCCGTCCACCAGGGTGGGCAGGATCGCGTCCGGATTCAGTCTGCGGTAGGCCGGTTCGAGCTGCTCGCCACCGTTGCGCAGAAGATGCACCGGCACATAGTCGTACGGCAGATTCTTCAGATTCAAGGCAATGCGCACGCGATACGCCGCCGAGCTGCGGAAATAGCTGTAAAGCTTCATATTGACCTGTCTCCTCCACTCCGCAGCTTCAGACTACGCGCACGCTGAACTCGCCTAGCCCGTCCACGCCGCCCTTCATCGTATCGCCCTTCACCACCGCACCGACCCCTTCGGGCGTGCCCGTGAAAATCAGATCGCCGGGGTGCAATTCGAACAGCGTCGACAGGTAAGCCACCGTCTCTGCCACCGACCAGATCAATTGCGACACGTCCGAGCGCTGCTTTTCCGCGCCGTTGACAGTCAGCCAGATCGCGCCCTTGCGGACCTGTCCCACTTTCGAGACCGGATGGATCGGACCGAGCGGCGCCGAGCGATCGAAGCCCTTCGCGGTGTCCCACGGGCGGCCGAGCTTCTTCGCTTCAGCCTGCAGGTCGCGCCGCGTCATGTCGAGTCCGAGCGCGTAACCGTAGACGTGATCGAGCGCCTGCGCAACCGGGATGTCCTTGCCGACCTTGCCGATCGCCGCAACCAGTTCCATTTCGAAGTGGACGTTCTTCGACTGCGGCGGATACGGAAATTCGCCGGTCTCGCCAGGCGCGACATAGACGACAGCGTCGGCGGGCTTGCTGAAGAAAAATGGCGGTTCACGGTCAGGGTCGTGCCCCATCTCGCGCGCGTGCGCTTCGTAATTGCGACCCACGCAGTAGATGCGGCGCACCGCGAATTGATCGCTGGATCCGACGACCGGCACCGCGACCACCGGTGCGGGAGTAAACACGTAACTCATCCCGTTCTCCATCCTTTAGTAAGCGCCGCGTGCGCGGCAATAAAGGATCGAGTGTAACGCGGGGGAAAATATGGTGGGCACGGGAACGGCACAAACGCGCCGTGCGGCGGCCATGATGGCTGAACGGCCACACTGCCGCCATGTTCCCGCCAGCCTGCACGATCGCCACAGATGCGATACTGAGTACAGGTATCGCCTCGAGTACCGCCCCAGGCACCATTGACCGCAGCAGCCTACCCTTTGAATACCGTGGCCACCCGTGTTGAGCGCCAAGCCACCCAGCCCCACTGAACCCGATGACTGAATCAGCCGAAACCGCTTCCTCCGTGTTCCCCTGCGCCCGCTTTATCAAGGAGATTGGCCGAGGACCAAACGGCGCCCGCGCGCTCACGCCTGAGGACACCCACGCGCTCTACAGCGCGATGCTCGACGGGCGCGTCGGCGATCTGGAACTCGGCGCGGTGCTACTGGCGTACCGGGTAAAGGGCGAAACCGCTGACGAACTAGCCGCCATGCTGGCGGCCGCTCACGCGTCATTCGAGCCGGTCCAAATCGCGCACGGCGCCTATCGGCCGGTTTCCATTCCGAGCTATAACGGCGCCCGCAAACAACCGAATCTGGTGCCGCTGCTCGCGCTGCTG
>JBEKNG010000784.1:0-3174 GCA_049523075.1 Paraburkholderia sp. | reverse complement strand
AAGGCTGGCTCGCGATCCGCAACGGCAACCTCAACATCAACGCGCTAATGAGCATCGCCGTCACTGGCGCGCTGGTTCTGCGCCAATGGCCGGAGGCGGCCATGGTGATGGTGCTGTTCACCATCGCCGAACTGATCGAAGCCAAATCGCTCGACCGCGCCCGCAACGCCATCAAGGGCCTGATGCAGCTGACGCCCGAGCAGGCCACCGTGCAGGAGCCCGGCGGCAATTGGCGCGCCGTCGAGATCAAGTCGGTCACCATCGGACAGATCGTGCGCGTGAAGCCGGGCGAGCGCATTGGACTGGACGGCGAGATAGTCGCCGGCCGCTCGAGCGTGAACCAGGCGCCGATCACCGGCGAAAGCCTGCCCGTCGACAAATCCGAGGGCGATGCCGTATTCGCCGGCACGATCAACCAGGCCGGCTCATTCGACTACCGCGTGACCGCTGCCGCCAGCAACACCACGCTCGCTCGCATCATCCACGCCGTCGAAGAAGCTCAGGGCTCCAAGGCCCCGACGCAGCGCTTCGTCGACCAGTTCGCCCGCGTCTACACACCAATCGTGTTCGCCATCGCACTGGCCGTCGCCGTGATTCCTCCGCTGCTGTTCGGCGGCCTGTGGCATGACTGGGTCTACAAGGCGCTGGTGATGCTGGTGATCGCCTGCCCGTGCGCGCTGGTGATCTCTACACCGGTGACGATCGTGAGCGGCCTCGCCGCCGCCGCCCGCCAGGGCATCCTGATCAAGGGCGGCGCGTACCTTGAGCAGGGTCGCAAGCTCACGTGGCTCGCGCTCGACAAGACCGGCACCATCACCCACGGCAAGCCGGTTCAGACGGACTTCGAACTGCGTGCGGAGCTCGAACTCACCCGTTGCCGCAGCATCGCCGCCAGCCTGGCAGGCCGCTCCGACCATCCGGTGTCGCAAGCAATTGCGAGTGCAGCCAAAGCGGACGGCATCGCGTTGTCACCGGTCGAAGCGTTCGAAGCCCTCCCGGGACGCGGCGTCGGCGGCACGATCGACGGCATGTCGTATCAGCTCGGCAACCACCGGCTGGTACACGAGCTCGGACGCTGTTCGCCGACCCTCGAAGCACGATTCGAGACGCTCGAGCGTCAAGGCAAAACCGTCGTCATGCTGATGGACACCGAACGCGTGCTGGGCCTCTTCGCCGTCGCGGACACGGTGAAAGACAGCAGCCGCGCCGCCATCGCCGATCTTCACAAGCTGGGCGTGCAGACAGCCATGCTGACCGGCGATAACCCGCACACGGCAGCTGCGATTGCTGCGCAGGTCGGCATCGATCGGGCTCACGGCGACCAGTTGCCGGAAGACAAGCTCAAGGCGGTAGAAGAGCTCGCAGCGCAGGGCGCAACGGTCGGAATGGTCGGCGACGGCATCAACGATGCTCCGGCGCTCGCTCGCGCTGACATCGGCTTTGCGATGGGCGCGATGGGCACCGACACCGCCATCGAAACGGCAGACGTCGCGCTGATGGACGACGACCTGCGCAAGATTCCGCTGTTCATCCGGCTTTCGAGGGCGACGCATTCGGTACTCGTGCAAAACATTGCGCTGGCGCTCGGCGTGAAAGCGGTGTTTCTGACGCTCACGCTGATGGGCTACGGCACGATGTGGATGGCAGTTTTCGCCGATGCAGGTGCGAGCTTGCTGGTGGTTGGCAACGGGCTGAGGTTGTTGCGCAAGTGAGCAGCATCAAGGGCAGACAATGGCTGTTCAATTCCTGAACAGCCTGCGCACCTCGTGTTCAGAAACAGCACGCACCACCATGAACACGTTGAACAGGTCCGCTCGCGCTGTATCAGGACGATGTCCACTGGGCCAGCATGACGGCCCGATCGCGTGCATTGGCACGCTTCTGGCGTATTCGACGGGCGGCATGCGGACAACCGCGCCGGGTTTTCACCATTCGAACATGTGAGGAGCAGACAGATGAATCACGCTGAGATGCAATTTCTGACCACCGAATTCCCGTACAAAAAGCAATATGCGAATTTTATCGGCGGTGAATGGGTCAAGCCGGCGGGCGGCGAGTATTTCGACAACATCTCGCCCATCACAGGTGAACCGTTCACGTCGATTCCGCGTTCGCGCGAGGCCGATATCGAACTCGCGCTCGACGCCGCGCATCGCGCCAAAACGGCGTGGGGCAAAACCTCGACAACCGATCGCGCCAACATCCTGAATCGCATTGCCGACCGGATGGAAGCGAATCTGCAGCGTCTGGCCGTCGCCGAAACGATCGACAACGGCAAGCCGTTGCGCGAAACGATGGCTGCGGATATCCCGCTCGCGATCGATCACATCCGCTACTTCGCGGGTTGCATACGTGCCCAGGAAGGCTCGATCTCCGAGATCGACGCCGACACCGTCGCGTACCACTTCCATGAGCCGCTAGGCGTGGTGGGGCAGATCATTCCATGGAACTTCCCGATCCTGATGGCGATCTGGAAGCTCGCGCCGGCGCTGGCCGCCGGCAACTGCGTCGTGCTGAAACCGGCGGAGCAGACGCCGGCGTCGATCCTCGTGCTGCTCGAACTGATCCAGGATCTACTGCCGGCCGGCGTGATCAACGTCGTGAACGGTTTCGGGCTGGAAGCCGGCAAGCCGCTCGCGTCGAACAAGCGCATCGCGAAGATCGCCTTTACCGGTGAAACAACGACGGGCCGTCTGATCATGCAGTACGCGAGCCAGAACATCATTCCGGTGACGCTCGAACTCGGCGGCAAGAGCCCGAACATTTTCTTCGCCGATGTAATGGACCACGACGACAGCTACTTCGACAAGGCGCTCGAAGGCTTTGCGATGTTCGCGCTGAATCAGGGTGAAGTCTGTACCTGCCCGTCACGTGTACTGGTCGAAGAGAAGATCTACGACCGCTTCATGGAACGCGCGCTCAAACGCGTCTCTGCCATTACGCAAGGCCACCCGCTCGACAGCAAGACGATGATCGGTGCGCAGGCTTCGCAGGAACAACTCGAGAAAATCCTCTCGTATATCGATCTCGGCAAGCAGGAAGGCGCGGAATGTCTGATTGGCGGCGAGCGCAACGCGCTGGACGGCGAACTGAGCAAGGGCTACTACATCAAGCCGACCGTATTCCGCGGCAACAACAAGATGCGGATCTTCCAGGAAGAAATCTTCGGACCGG
>JBEKNG010000783.1:0-3176 GCA_049523075.1 Paraburkholderia sp. | reverse complement strand
GCGCGCCGAATGGCCTGAGGGCGGCCCAAGGTCGAAAAAAAACCCGCGCAGGGCGCGGGTTTAAACCCAGTTTCGTTCCCCGTCAGAGGAAAGAGTGTCAAAGGAGACGGCTTCATCGTAGCGTGCGGCGCGGGCGCGACTAACCAACATTGGATGCTTTGCTTAGCTCATAGCGCGGTACATGCATGGGCGTGTCCGGGCGTGCTGGCATCGTCAAGCCGCTGGTGTCGAAGACGCCGGAACGCGCCGCAGGCTGAGGCGGTGAAAGCGCAGTGTCATCAGCAGCGCGACGCTCGCGAGGCCGGCTGCGAGACCCCACCACAGCCCGCGCGCGCCAAGCCCGAAGTGAAACGCCAGGGTGTAGCCGGTCGGAAAGCCGATGCCCCAGTAACCGAACGCCGCGGCCATCATCGGCACGCGCGTGTCCTTCAGGCCGCGCAGGCAACCCGAGCCGACCGTCTGCATGCCGTCGACGATCTGGAAGATGGCGGCGACGCCGAGCAACGAGCTGGCGAGCTTAACCGTGGCCGCGTTGGCGGGATCGTCCAGGTGCAGATACAGGCCGACGATCCAGTGCGGCGCGAGAATCAGCACGAGCCCCGACAACGACATGAAAGCGACGCCGAGGGCGATCGCCACAAAGCCGGCATGCCGCGCGGCGAGCGGCTGCCCCGCGCCCGACCAGTAGCCGACCCGCACGTTGGCTGCCTGGCCGATCGCGAGCGGCACCATAAAGGCGACGGACGCGACGTTCAGTGCGATCTGGTGCGCGGCGAGCTGCGATTCGCCGAGCAATCCGACCATCAGACCGGTGGCCAGAAACAACGTGGCTTCGACGCCGTAGGTGATCGCGACCGGCCAGCCTATGCCGAACAACTCGCCCATTAACGGCAACCTGGGCCGTGTCGCCGTGACGAAATGACGATAGCGGGGCCGCAGATGCAGCCACGCCATCAGCACGAGCGCGGTCATCCAGACGGTGACCGTGGTGGCGGTGGCCGAACCCAGAAAACCGAGGCGCGGCAGACCATATGCACCATGGATCAGGCCGTAATTCAGGAAGCCGTTCACGGAGACACCGGCCAGCGAGACCCACAGCAGGCGCTTTGCCGCGCCGATGGCCGGCAGGAAGGAGCGCATCAGGCCAATACCGATCAGGCTGCCGAGCGCCCCCCAGCGCAGGACGGCCGCGTATTCGCCGACGTTGTGCGCGAGCAGCACGGGTTCGCCGAATGCCAGCAGGATTGGCGTGGCGAACGACAGCAGCGTGAAGGCGGGGATCGACAACAGCACCGACATCACGAGGCCGGTCCAGTAAATGTGCGGCACGCGGTGGTCGGCCTGGGCGCCGCGTGCATGCGACACGCTCACGCTCACCGAAGTCAGCACGCCCTGCAGCAGCGTCACCACGACGAAGAACAGGTTCGCGCCGAGGCCTCCGGCGGCGAGGGCGTCAGGGCCGAGCGAGCCGAGCAGGATCGTGTCGGTGACGGCCATCGCCATCTGCGACAGTTGGGCGATGGCAAGCGGGGCGGCGAGGCGGGCGGTGTCGGCGGCGTGGCGCGACAGGGTCGGCGGCGGGGCAGCCACCCGGGAGAGGCCGGATTGGGTCATCAAGGTTGCACGGTTGCGGGCGGCGTTCGCGCTGTTTTCTGTCAAAACAGACAGCTTATTGTGTAGGCGATCTGTTGTCGATCTGTAAGCACATTTTTGGTGCGGATTTTTGTGCGTGCCGTGGTAGGGCAGTTCGCAGGCGTGTGAGGCGTTATGCCTCGTGCACGGCAATACGGGTGTCGCCGAGTAAAACGACCTGTCCTGCGCGGATTTTGCAGGTTTTGCGGAGTTCGATCCGGCCATCGACCGTCACGGTGCCCGAGGCGACCATCAGTTTGGCGGAGCCGCCGCTGTCCGCAAGTCCCGTTATCTTCAGGAGATTGTGCAGTTCGACATAGTCGCCGGTCAGGGTGAAATCGAGATTGGGCATGGCGATTGCAGCTTCGGTAACGGGGTTCGCATCATAAGCCAGAAGCCGCAGGAGAGGCCTGTGCAAATGCGGAATCCGGGTAAATGAAAGCGCATGTTGGGTGATTGTTAGAAAATGAAACGTTCCGTAACAGTGTGCGTTTCTTACGAACTTCACTCGCAAAGGGTCGGTCTGTAGAGAAGCTTACTGTCTTTGTGATGTCAGACAGTTGGCAACGACAGACGGGCGAGCTGCAGCATCAGCCCTCGCTGTCGCGCCCGGTTGCAGTTCGACCGGCAGATTGACGCATCGACGCCCGCGTCTTGACAACAATTTTAGAGAGGATAGCCATGACCCAGATTCGTTCGCTCCTGATCGGTACCGCCCTGACCGCTTTTGCCGCCACTGGCGCGTTTGCGCAGAACACCGCGCAGCCGGATGCCGGCACTGCCAGCCAGCAGATGACGGCACCGGGCGCCGATACCGCGGCTCCGGCTGCACAAGGCGTCCAATCGGTGACGCCGGCGCCGCAGCGCCTCACGGCCTCGGGTTCGACCGATCCGCTAGTGCAAAAGCGCGACGCCGACGCCAAGGCCAACGCCGAATACAGCGCGTCGAAGAAGGCCTCGAAGGCCCAATTGAAGGAGCAGCAAGCCACGGCCAAGCAGAAGTACAAGGAACAGGTCCGCGACGCCAAGGTCAACAAGAAGGCCGACAAGCAGACCGCCAACAACGAGATGAAGATGGACATGCAAGGCCAGACGCCGAACCAGGATGATCCTTCGGATGCCAAGCATTAAGCACTGAGGCAAGGGGCGGCGCGTCACGGTGACCGCCTCTGGGAATTCCGGCCGGTCTGGCCCGCCACCACCGGCCGCTTCGTCTCACTTCTATACACCCTTGGCCATCATGGAGGTCAAGCATGAACAAGCCTATGAACAGGATTTACGCGGCGCTGATCGCCGGCTGTCTGTCGTCGGTCGCGCTGGCGCAAACCACGAATCCGTCGGCCGAGCCCACGCATGCGGACAAGAAGGCCGCCAAGACGCAAGCGAAGGCGGACAAGAAATCTGATGTCGCCCAGGCGAAGGCCAACAAATCCAAGACGGAAGCCCAGACCGACGCCGATAAGGCCGCCGCCGATGCCAAGGAAAAGGACGCCAGGAAGGAATAGGTTTCGTCTTGGGCGCGCAGGGCGGATTGTCCACGGGAG
>JBEKNG010000782.1:0-3176 GCA_049523075.1 Paraburkholderia sp. | reverse complement strand
CACTCACCGTGAACGGGTAGGCCTTGCCGAACGTGTTCAGATACGAGTAATTGCCCTGCACCTGCGGCCCGGTATCCGTGGCGTAACCCAGCCCGCCACGGATGCTGTTGTATGGATATTCGCTGACCTTCACCCGCACCGGCGTCTCGAGCGGCTTGGTTGGGTCGTTGGCGACGTCGATCGCGACGCTCGCGTAGTACGGCGTGTTCTGCAACTGGCGCTGCAATTCGGCCACCCGCTGCACGTCGTAAATTGCGCCGATGGAAATCGGATTCACGTTCTGGACGATCTGCTCGGGATAGCGCTGGGTGCCGGTCACCTCGAGCTTGCCCATCGTGAAGGTCGGACCGCTGTCGAAGGAGACAAACAGCTTCGCCTGGTGCGTGCGCGGGTCGACACGCGCCTGAGACTGCGTGATCTTCGCGGCCACATAGCGACGCGATTGCAGCGCCCTGAGCGCCGCGCTTTTTGCATCGTCCCAGCCGGACTGCGAGAACGGGTCGCCTTCGTGCAACGAAAAGGCGAAGCGGGTGGCGTTTTCCTGCGCCGGA
The DNA here is from genome assembly GCA_049523075.1 of Paraburkholderia sp. Taxonomy (GTDB): domain Bacteria; phylum Pseudomonadota; class Gammaproteobacteria; order Burkholderiales; family Burkholderiaceae; genus Paraburkholderia. Next base: position 2,625 of record JBEKNG010000782.1, on the reverse strand, counting down.
TCTTCACTGAGCACCGGCCCGTTGAATGACAGCGAAACTGAAGCAATCGTGGTTTGCGGACCGGGATCGACGCTCACTGTGACGCGCTTCTTGCCGTCCACGGTGCGAACATCGGTACGTACGACCGGCGAGAAATAGCCTGCGGTCGCAGTCAGATCGCGCACCTGCTGTGGCGTCGCGGTGACGAGGAAGCCGAACTGGTCGTCGCTGACATCATCGCGTTTGGCGAAGCGGGCGATATCCAGATGCTCCTCCAGCAGCTTGCGCACGGCGCGCGGCGAGGCCTGGATATCCACCTTATAGGCCGCGCGTGCCTGACCCCCGGCGAACGCCAGCCAGACGATGCCGAACACCAGCCAGGCGCGCAGCAGCCGCGACGCGCCCGGTGCGCGGCGCGCGAGCCGGCCCTGCCGCACACCCGGTTTGCCTTTGCGCACACGCAACGGTTCGATCGCACAACCCGCCAAACAGGACCTCCGCGGCCGTTGTTGATGAATGATTCGACTTGCCGGCCACTGCGGCGGCCTGAAGCTCGCTATTTGACCACATCGACGCCGCCTCGCGATCATCTCGAAATCGGCGGCACGGTTCCGCCCGAGGCCTCACTGCGGGCCGGCCGATGCCCTGCGCATACCTTTTTACCCGCCGCCATCTGCGCGGGCCCTTCGGCGCAGCGCGCCCGCCTTCGACGCGGCCGCCAGACCGATGTTCCGCGAGTTTTCGACCGCGGGCGGCGCTTGCGGTAAAATTGCGATTGACACGAGCGACGGTCGCAACGGCTGCCGCCACTTCCCTATACGGACGTTGAGCCATGTATCAATCGGACATCACGCAATTCCTGAATCAGCTGAAGGCACAAAAGCCCACTCTGGAGGCGGAACAGCGCCGCGGCCGCTCGCTGCTGTGGGACAAGCAGCCGATCGACCTTGAAGAGCGCGCCGAGCAGCAATCCTCGCGCGTGCAACAGACCGCCTACCAGTACTACCAGAACTTCTAAACGTGAGCACTGCCGACGAGGCCCGCGCCGCGAAGGCGCAGCCCGACGCTGCGCTCGCCGCGCCCGCGACCGACTCGACGCCCGATACCGTCGACGGTATTGCGTTCGCGCGCCTGTACGGCGAGCCGCTCTTCAAGCTGCCGACGGATCTGTACATCCCGCCGGACGCACTCGAAGTCTTCCTCGAAACGTTCGAAGGGCCGCTGGATCTGTTGCTGTACCTGATCCGCAAGCAGAACTTCAACGTGCTCGATATCCCAATGGCGGATGTCACTACGCAGTACCTCGGCTACGTCGAGCAACTGCGGGAGACCAACCTCGAACTCGCGTCCGAATACCTGCTGATGGCGGCGATGCTGATCGAGATCAAGTCGCGCATGCTGCTGCCGGTCAAGAAGGCGGACACCGGCGAGGAAGCCGAGGACCCCCGCGCCGAACTCGTGCGGCGCCTGCTCGAATACGAGCAGATGAAGCTCGCGGCACAGCGGATCGACCATTTACCGCAACTGGGCCGCGACTTCCTGCGCGCCGACGTCTATATCGAGCAAAGCATCACGCCGCGGTTCCCGGACGTGAACAGCGAAGATCTGCGCGCCGCCTGGGCCGACGTGATCAAGCGCGCCAAGCTCGTGCAGCACCACCGGATCTCGCGCGAGGAGCTGTCGGTGCGCGAGCACATGAGCGTGATCCTGCGGCGCCTGCAGAACGCGCGCTTCATGGAGTTTTCGGAACTGTTCGATACGACGCGCGGCGTGCCGGTCGTGGTGGTGAACTTCATCGCCATGCTGGAGTTGTCGCGCGAATCGCTGATCGAGATCACCCAGGCCGAGCCCTTCGCGCCGATTTACGTGCGGCTCGCCTACCTGCCGGCCTGAGACAGCCGGTCGGGTCACTGCCCTAAACCCGCTGCACCCTGCATCAGGTTAGGGCCGCGCCTCGTTTCGGTGCGCGGAACAGGCGCGCGCGGGCACGCCCCCGTTACACGCCTCTCACAAATCCACTACAATCCCGCGCTCCGAACCTGTCATCACCGGAACGGGCGCCAAGGCACGAAATGCACCATTTTTGTGCCGACAGGCCCCGCACCGCGCGAGGAAAACCGTCCCATCATGAAAGTCATCAGCTCGATCCACGAATTGCGCGACCAGTTGCGCGGCCAGAACCGCACTGCGTTCGTCCCGACGATGGGCAACCTGCACGAGGGCCATCTCTCATTGATGCGCCTTGCGCGCCAGCACGGCGACCCAGTGGTGGCGAGCATCTTCGTCAACCGGCTGCAATTCGGGCCGAACGAGGATTTCGACAAATATCCGCGCACGCTCGAAGCCGATATCGAGAAGCTGCAAAAAGAAAATGTCTACGTGTTGTTTGCGCCGACCGAGCGCGACCTGTATCCCGAACCGCAGCAATACCGCGTGCATCCGCCGCACGATCTGGGCGACATCCTTGAGGGCGAATTCCGGCCGGGCTTCTTCCAGGGCGTCTGTACCGTCGTGATGAAGCTGATGTCGTGTGTGCAGCCGCGCGTCGCCGTATTCGGCAAGAAGGATTACCAGCAGTTGATGATCGTGCGTCAGATGTGCCACCAGTTCGCGCTGCCGACTGAAATCGTCGCCGCCGAAACCGTG
>JBEKNG010000781.1:0-3178 GCA_049523075.1 Paraburkholderia sp. | reverse complement strand
AGCCGTCAGAATCAGATCGCCGAGACCGGTGAGACCGGTAAACGTTTCCGCCCGGCCACCAAGCGTCACGCCGAGGCGGGACATCTCGGCAAGACCGCGGGTGATGAGTGCCGCCCGCGCATTGAGCCCAAGGCCCAGCCCGTCGGCGATACCCGTGGCGATGGCCAGCACGTTTTTCACGGCGCCGCCCACCTCCACGCCGACGAGATCGTCGCCGGTGTAGATCCGCATCGCGCCATGGTGAAACGCCGCCACGGTCCGCTCGCGGCAAGCAGCCGACGCACTGGCGATAGTCAATGCAACCGGCAAGCCCTGCCCCACTTCACGCGCAAAACTGGGGCCCGACAACACGCCATTGCTGGTGTGACGGGCCAGCTCGGCGGCGACAACCTGATGCGGCAACAACTGGGTATCCGCCTCGAAGCCCTTGCAGAGCCAGACCACATGAGCCGGCACCGTGCCGGCGTCGCGCATGGCCTGAAACAGCCCGCGCAAGCCCGCCACCGGTGTTGCAACGATGCATAGCGCGTCGTCCGCCAGCCCGTGGCTGAGCGCTGCACCGAGGTCCGCTTCATAACGAAGCCCCACCGGCAAAGTAACGCCCGCCAGATAGCGGGCGTTTTCTTGCGAGGCGGCAAGCTCGGCGACCAGCGCCGGTTCACGCGCCCACAACACCGTATCGTGCCGCACAGCCAGATGGCCCGCGAGAGCGGTGCCCCATGCCCCAGCGCCGAGAACGGCGACTTTCATACCCGGCACTGCGCGCGACGCTTAGTGCGTCACGCCGTTCTGCGCCGCGCCCTCTTGCGAGCCGAGCTGTGCGAGACGTTGCTCGTACAGGGCCTGGAAGTTGATTTCGGCGAGATGGATCGGCGGGAAACCGGCGCGGGTGATCGCGTCGGCGATGTTCGAGCGCAGGTACGGGAACAGGATCGTCGGGCAGGCAATGCCGACCAGCGGATCGATCTGTTCAGCCGGAATGTTACGGATATCGAAAATACCAGCCTGCTTGGCTTCGATCAGGAACGCCACCTTGTCCGACACCTTGGCAGTCACGGTACCGGTGACGAGGATTTCGAACACGGTGTCGGCAAGACGCTCGGCCTTCACGTCGACTTCCACTTCGACCGACGGCATTTCCTGTTCAAGGAAGATGGCCGGCGAATTCGGCTGCTCGAGCGACATGTCCTTCAGGTAGATGCGCTGGATGTTGAAGAACGGCTGGTTATTCTCGTCGGACATGATTGGATATTCCCTGAATATGGTCGTTGCGGCACGCCATGCCTCCATGACGTGCCAGATCGGTGCGATGCGCGCCGCCCACCGCGGGCGTCGACGAACCGGCTTGTTTTGGTACTGTTTTACTTGCTCGCAGCCGCCCGAACAACCTCGGCAAACTTCAGGCCGCCGGCAGGGCAGCCTCAGGCTGCCTCTTCCGCAGGCACGCTCAGGCTGCTTCGAGCAGTGGCATCAGGCCGCCCGCGCGATCAAGCGCGGAAAGGTCATCATAGCCGCCCACATGCGTCTCGCCGATGAACACCTGAGGAACCGTGCGACGACCCGTGCGGCTCATCATTTCCTGACGCCGGGCCGGGTCTTTGTCGATCAGTACCTTTTCGACGTTCTCGACGCCGCGCGACTTTAAAAGACGTTCGGCCATCTGGCAATACGGGCACACCTGGGTGCTGTACATGATTACCTTGTTCACTTCGCTGCTCCTTGTTTCACGACCGGCATGCCGGCTTGCTGCCAGGCGTTCAGGCCGCCTTCGAGTACATGGACTTCGGCATAGCCCGCTTCCTGCACGACGCGTACTGCCTTATTCGACTGCTGGCCGGTCTGGCATACCAGCAGCACCGGGTTGCTCTTGTTCTTCACGAGCTGGCCAACCTTCGCCTGCAACTCGGCAAATTCAAGATGCCGTGCCGCGGGCAGATGACCGTTCGCGAACTCCGCCGACGGCCGCAGGTCGATGACTACAGCGTTGCGCCGGTTGATCAACTGGGTGGCAGCGGCTGCGGACAGGCCGCCGCGCCCTCGGCGGCTGATCGTCGGCCACAGAAGCAACCCACCCGAGATGAGGACGATCGCGATGAGTACAAGGTTTGTGTAATCGGTGAAAAACTTCACGGAAAATCCGCCGAAAAAGAGAGAAATCGGAAAAATCAGAAAGGGGCAATCCGACCATTATAAAATAACCGACTGACGCGATGGCGACGGCCCATTCGGCCGCGTCCGCCGCTCTTTACCGCTTCCTTACTACCGACCGGCCATCTTATGTACAAACTCGTTCTCATCCGCCACGGCGAATCGACGTGGAACAAGGAAAACCGCTTCACGGGCTGGGTCGATGTCGACCTGACCGAGCAGGGCAATCGTGAAGCGCAGCAGGCTGGCGTGCTGCTGAAGGAATCGGGCTACACGTTCGACATCGCCTACACGTCGGTCCTGAAGCGCGCAGTCCGCACGCTGTGGCACGTACAGGACCAGATGGACCTGATGTACCTGCCGGTGGTCCATTCGTGGCGCCTCAACGAACGCCACTACGGCGCGCTCTCGGGCCTGAACAAGGCGGAGACCGCGGCCAGGTTCGGCGACGAGCAGGTGCTGGTCTGGCGCCGCAGCTACGACACGCCGCCGCCCGCGCTCGACCCGTCGGATGAGCGCACCGCCTACAACGACCCGCGCTACGCCAAAGTGCCGCGCGAACAGTTGCCGCTCACCGAATGCCTGAAGGATACGGTGGCACGCGTGCTGCCGATCTGGAACGAATCGATTGCACCCGCCATCAAGTCCGGCCGCAAGGTGCTGATCGCCGCGCACGGCAACTCGATCCGAGCGCTGGTCAAGTACCTCGACAACGTCTCGGACGATGACATCGTCGGCCTGAACATCCCGAACGGCGTGCCGCTCGTATATGAACTGGACGAGAACCTGAAGCCCATCAAGCATTATTATCTGGGCGACCAGGAAGCCATCGCGAAGGCCCAGGCCGCAGTCGCCAAGCAAGGCAAGGCCGGCTGAGCCCTGCTCGCGTACCTGCCAGACGCTCGTTTGGGCTCCTGATTGGCCCCTGCCAGGCGCCTGACCGGGCGCCTTCGGGGCGAGCGCATTGGCTTCAGAACGCGCAATACAAAACTGCGGTAAACACGCTGCGCACACCGGCAATCACCAGCCG
>JBEKNG010000780.1:0-3194 GCA_049523075.1 Paraburkholderia sp. | reverse complement strand
TTTGGGATAACTCGCGACAGCAAGTTGCTTTGACGACTCACCACTGCGAGGCGTGATTTTCGGCGAGATGAGGAGGCCGGTGTTTAAGACAATGCCGAGTCGACGCCACTGCCTTGCCACGGAAACTTCGCCAGCACTTGCCGGATCGCCGTATCGAACGGCGTACGGCGGCTGATCCCGAGCGCTTCCAGACGATCCGAATCCAGATGGCAGTTGTGCGGGCGCGGCGTCGCATCCGTCGGCGTGTGCTGCGGCGTGAGCCGGGCTTCCAGTTGCAGCGCCTCGGCAAGGCGGATCGCAATCTCGTACTTCGTCATCGGCTCATCGCCGGACCATTGCACGATGCCGCGAATCGCTTCGCCGCGCGCATGGCGCTCGAGCATCTGACGGATGACGAATGCCACGTCGGGCGTATATGTCGGGTAACGGATTGCCCATGCGTCCATCACGGCTGCCTTTGCGTCCTGCGAGTCGCTCGCTGATGCCGCAATAGCCGGCACCAGACTGGTCACGGCCGATTCCGCCCAATCGACAGTCGGCCCGTACAACAGTGGCAAACGCAACACGCAGCCGAGCTCGGTCGTCTCAGTGAGCGCTCGCTCACCTTCGAGCTTGCTGCGACCATAAGCGTTGAGCGGCGCCGGCAGTGCGTCATAGCGGTAGGGCGGATGCGTGCCATCAAACACGTAGTCGGTGGAAATCGACAACACCCACGCACCGCGTTGTCTGGCTGCGGTGGCCAGGGTGCGCACCGCATCGACGTTCAACGCGCGCGCCAACGCTGGATCGTGCTCGCAGATGTCCGGACGACGTTCGGCCGCGGCAATGACGAGCGCATCAGGTGCTTCGCGCTCGATAAACTGCCTGACCGCCTGCTCATCGCGGATGTCGAGCGTGACCCTGTGCGGGCCGGCACGCCGGAACGCGGTCGATACGACCTGCCAGTGCGCCTGCTGCGCCAGTTCGTCGACGACGGCGCGGCCGAGCAAACCGGACGCGCCGATGACTGCAACCTTGAACATGTGCGACGTCGCCTTAGTGAGCGCCGACGACGGTGTAACCAGCCTCGTCGATGGCCGCCTTCAGCGCATCGACCGATTGTGCCGACTCGACCGCCACGCGGCCGGTTGCGAGATCGATCTTGACCTGCGCTGCGGCGTCCTGCTCGCGGATCGCGTTGGTTACGGCCGCCACGCAATGCTGGCAGCTCATGCCTTCTACCTGAAATTCGATCGTCATCTGCTTTGCCTCGAGAAACATGAATGTTGCGATGGTTGAATTATGCCTGCCGGCACGCACCTGAGTGACTGACCTTCCCACCGTGGGAAGGTGTACGATCGGCAGACACAGTGGGGAAACAGCTATGAATATCGGTGAAGCCGCCCGGGCGTCGGGCGTCACGGCGAAGATGATTCGCTACTACGAAAGTGTCGGTCTGCTGGCGGCGAAAGCCCGTACGACGGCCGGCTATCGGGTTTACGGTCCGCAAGAAGTGCACTCGCTGCGCTTTATTCGCCAGGCGCGGCGGCTGGGCTTCCTGGTCGAGGACATCCGCCGTCTGCTGGCGTTGTGGCAAGACCGCTCGCGCGCGAGCGCCGAGGTGAAGGCGATTGCGCTCGAACACGTCGCCGATCTCGACCGTCGCATCGCGGAACTGACGGAGATGCGCGACACGCTGTCGCATCTCGCCGCGCATTGCCACGGCGACGGCCGTCCCGACTGCCCAATTATTGAAGGTCTCGCCGATCCTGACAGGCCGGCGAGTCACTGTTGCGAAGCCGACTGACGATCCAAGGTGCAACCTTGGGCCGAGATTCGCTGCAACCACATCACTTGATTGCACTAATATGGTGCGTTTGCGTGGCCCGGTTTCGTGAAAGTCAGCTTGAAACATCATTAAAGCTATAAAAATCAGTTGCTTGTTGTCAAATTTACGATGCACCATTCCAAAACGGAATGCACGACATTCGAGCATTTCACTAGCCAGCGTGCACCAAAAGCCTATAATCCGCGTTAACCCTTAATAAGGGAAATCCCTGATGTCCAATCCACCGGGGATTCAATCTGATCCTTGGAGAGCATCATGTTTGCATACCTTCTTGAAAAGCTGAGCAGCTGGTTTGAAACCGCCGAACGTAGCCGTCGTGAGGCTTATCTCGCGTCGTCGTCGGACATCGTCCAGCTCGAACAGCGTATCCGCTCGCTCGAAACGAACGGCTATTCGCTGTAAGCCAAGTCTGAACTACGTCTGACCCGCGGCGGCGCAGTGGCAGCAGTAGAGCGTAAGGCCCCGTATAGACGGGGCTTTGTCACATCTGGCATCGGCATTTCCAACCGCTCATCGCTCAATATCTTCGTGCCGTTCAACATCGACTAGCTTGAACGTTGCCACCGCGGTAAGGTAAAGCGTTTTTTGCGCAATCCGGCATTCCCGTAACTAACCCGGTCCGCTCATGGCTCCAGTCCGATTGCTTTGCTCCTTGCGGGGCGTCGTTGTTCCAGCGCTGTACGCCACGATCTCGATGCTGACGCTCGCCGCGCCCACGGCATTCGCAGCCTCGCCGAGTGGAGGGCAGCCGTTGATACTCGACACGCAGCAGGGCATCAGCGACGGCCACACCGGTACGGTGTTGCAGACTGCGCCGCTTTCGCACGAGAGAATTGTTCAGGCGAAGCCGATCGCGACGCCTACCGGGCTCACGCCGAACTCGTCTGTGCCGATCGTCGTTGCCCCGTATATTCAATTGCCCACGGGGGGCGGCACGTCGACGTCGCATTCGAAGCCGCAGCCCCGTTCCGCGCAGTCATCGCAGTAGGCGCTGCGCCCCGCTGCGCTCGCCTGAGCGGGGCCGCCGGCTCGACTATGTGCCGTAGGATGGATGTGCTGCGAGATAGCTCACCCTTCAATCGCCGCGGTGTTCCACCTTGAATTGCGCGGCCTTGTCCTGGCCGAGCGCCTGCACCAGCCACGGCATGGTTTCTTTCAGCGCTTTGGCCAGCGTATAAGGCGGGTTCAGGATGAACATCCCGCTACCGAAGAGCCCAAAGCCATCTGACGGCGGATTGCTGACGGTCAGCGACACGTGCAGCCAGTTGCGCTCCTGCAGGCGCTTTAGCTGATCCGGAAAGCGTTGCGATTCGAGTCGCGTCACCTGTGGATACCAGATCGCATAGGTGCCGGTCGCAAAACGTTT
>JBEKNG010000779.1:0-3199 GCA_049523075.1 Paraburkholderia sp. | reverse complement strand
TCGGCCGCCAGAGGTGAGGGCGCCGGCAACTCACGCGTTACCAGTTTCACCTCGCCCTGTTCGATTCGACGCAGCAGGCTCAGCCAACCTTCGGTGTCCATAGCTTCGTGCAGACAATCGTCGATGGTCTGATCGACGAGCGGATGATGCGGCAGTTCACGCTCGCCGACAATGTTCTCGAGGCACGCCGCCTGATCGGGAAATACCGCTGCCAGCAGGTCCTCGCTACGCATGCGCTGCAGTTGCGGCGCAGTCTTGCGGCCGCCGCTATAGCGCGGCAGTGCGAGTGAAGTGGTGGCGTTCCAGCGCCAGCGCACGCCGAACAGCGGTGCGTCGAGCAGGGCCTGGATTAGCAGATGTTCGGCGGTGTTCGAGTGCAGGTAGCGCCACACCTCATCGAGCGCGAAGCTGTGGCTGCCGGTCAGCGAGAGGATGATGGCGTCCTCTGTCGCGGCGGCCTGCAATTCGAAATTGAAGGTGCGGCAAAAGCGCTTGCGCAGCGCGAGGCCCCAGGCGCGATTGAGGCGGCTGCCGAACGGCGCGTGAATCACGAGCTGTGTGCCGCCCGATTCATCGAAGAATCGCTCCATGACCAGGGTGCTTTGCGTCGGCAGCGTGCTCAAGGCGGCGCGGGCGCGCGCGAGGTATTCGACAATCTGGCGCGCGGCGGCTTCGTCGAGATCGAGCGTCGTGGTCAGCCAGTGGATCGCGCGCTCGAGCCGCAGCGCGTTCGTCGCCGGGGCGAGGGCGGCAGGGGCGGCTGCCGGGGCGAGGGCTGCAGGGGAGACGGAGAGCGGGGCATTGGGCTCGACGGCCGAGCCGGGGGACACCTCGCCGACCGGGTCGACATGGTCCGCATCGGACGCATCGGACGCGGCGGACGAGTCAACGACAGCGAGCGGGCGTTCGCGGCGCGCCGCGCGCCGTGGAGTGGCGCTGGCTCGGGACACTCGTGATTCGCTTTTCAATGCCTCGGCTGCCCTGGTTGGCGCCCCCCCTTCGTCCCCGAGCAACTGATCGATCTGTGCCCGCAGGCGTGCGACACCCGACGAGAGTTCGTCGCTGCGCCCCGGCGCCTCGCCCAGCCAGAACGGGATATTGGGCGGTTGGCCTTGCGCATCTTCGACCCGCACGCGGCCCGCTTCCACGCGCAGGATCCGGTACGACGCATTGCCGAGCTGAAAGACGTCGCCCGCCAGACTCTCCACGGCGAAGTCTTCGTTGACCGTGCCGATATTCATCGCCTGCGGTTCGAGGATCACCGCATAGTCGGCGTTCTCGGGAATCGTGCCGCCCGAGGTCACGGCCACCAGCTTGCCGCCGCGCCGTCCGCGCAGCGTGCCGCTGACCGCGTCGCGATGCAGGTACGCGCCGCGCGGGCCGTGGCGGCTGGTATAGCCTTCCGCGAGCATGCGCAGCACGGCGTCGTACTGATCGCGCGCCAGCTCGGCATAGGGGGCGGCGCGCCGCATCAGATCGAACAGGGCATCCTCGCTCCACTCGGCGCTCGAAACCTCCGCGACGATCTGTTGGGCCAGCACGTCGAGCGGCGCGCGCGGTATCTGCAGCGCGTCGAGTTCGCCACGCCGCACGCAATCGAGCAAGGCGGCGCATTCGATCAGGTCGTCACGCGAGGCGGGGAACAGTCGCCCCTTCGGCATGCCGCCCACGTGATGCCCGGAGCGCCCGACGCGCTGCAGGAACGGTGCGATCGCGCGCGGCGAGCCCATCTGGCAGACCAGATCGACATCGCCGATATCGATACCTAGCTCTAGCGATGCCGTCGCGATCAGCACGCGCAGCTCGCCGCGCTTGAGCCGCTGTTCTGCGTCGAAGCGGTGTTCCTTGGCGAGGCTGCCATGGTGAGCCGCGACCGCTTCCTTGCCGAGGTGCTCCGTGAGATGACGCGCGGCCCGCTCGGCCATGCGACGTGTGTTGACGAAGATCAGCGTGGTGCGATGCTGGCCGATCAGTTCGGCGAGCCGGTTGTAGACCAGTTCCCACGCTTCATTGGACATCACCGCTTCGAGCGGCACCGGCGGAATCTCCAGCGCGAGGTCGCGGGCGCGCACGTGGCCGACGTCGATGATCGCGCAGTCAACTGGCGCTTCGCTCGTGACGCTCGCGCCGCCTACCAGAAAACGGGCGACGGCCTCGATCGGCTTTTGTGTGGCGGACAGGCCGATGCGCGGCAGGCGCCGGCCACAGAGCGCGTCGAGCCGTTCGAGACTGAGCGCCAGGTGGCTGCCGCGCTTGCTGCCCGCAAGCGCATGAATCTCGTCGACGATCACGGTGCGTGCGGTGGCCAGCATGCGGCGGCCCGAGTCCGAGCCGAGCAATACATAGAGCGATTCCGGCGTCGTCACGAGAATGTGCGGCGCGCGTTTCTTCAGCGCGTTGCGCTCCTGTTGCGTAGTGTCGCCCGTGCGCACAGCCGTGCGGATGTCGAGCGGCGGCAGGCCGCGCTGCGCGAGTTCCGCGGCGATGCCTTCCAGCGGTACTTGCAGGTTGAGACGAATGTCATTGGAGAGCGCCTTGAGCGGCGACACGTAGACCACCAGCGTTTCGTCGGGCAGCACACCGCCGTTGGCGAGGCCCTGCTGGACGAGCTCGTCGAGCGCGGACAAAAACGCGGTGAGGGTCTTGCCGGAGCCGGTCGGTGCAGCGACCAGCGTCGAGCGCCCGCTGCGGATGCATGGCCATGCGGCGAGCTGGGCGTCGGTGGGCGCCGGGAACGTCTTCAGAAACCAGCTTGCGACTGCCGGATGAAAGTCGTCCAGCACGCCGCGCGCGGAAGAGGCGGGAGTCATGCTGCCGTAGATGGGGGCGCGACGGGCCATATCCAGAGGGGCGGCGCGTGACGCGCCGGATGAGGAATCAAAGCCAAGTCTCGCAGGTTTTTGCGCGGCGCGCCACGTGGTTCGGCGCGCCGCGAACGGCAGATTTTGCGGGCTTGCCGGCGTTAGATCAGTAGCTATTGCCGGACCTGCGCAAGCAAAGAGGAGCAACAACCCTGGAGCAACCCGGCACTACGCCTGCTGGATTTCGCCGTGTGCAGTATCCTCATTGGAGCCCTCACCCAGTCGGAGAGTTTCACGATGCGTTATAACCAGCTAGGCCGCACCGGCCTGTTTGTTTCTGAACTCTGTCTCGGCACCATGACGTTTGGCGGCGGCGAAGGCATCTGGCGGCAGATCGG
>JBEKNG010000778.1:0-3200 GCA_049523075.1 Paraburkholderia sp. | reverse complement strand
CCATCGTGACCCAGGCGATTGCCGCGATTCTGTCGATCCTGATCATCGGGCAGCAGGGGCTGACCGGCGGCGTAAATGGCATTACCGATTTACGCACGATGCTCGGCTGGGATATCCGCACCACTTCGGCGCACTACATCCTTTACTTCGTCAATGCGGGTCTGCTGTTCCTGTGCATCGCCTTGGGCAAGTTCCTGCTTTCGAGCAAGCTCGGCAAGCTGCTTGTGGCGATGCGCGACAAGGAGGAACGCGTACGTTTCTCGGGCTATGACGTGGCCGCCCTGAAGATATTCGTGTTCTGCGTCGCGGCCGTGTTCTCTGCCATCGGCGGCGCGATGTTCACGTTGCAGGTTGGCTTCATGTCGCCATCCTTCGTGGGCATTGTCCCGTCGATCGAAATGGTGATCTTCTGCGCAGTGGGCGGGCGGATGTCCCTGTTCGGGGCGGTTTACGGCGCCTTGCTGGTGAACTACGGCGAGTCGTATTTTTCGGAGTCGTTTCCGCAGGTCTGGCTGTTCCTGATGGGCGCGCTCTTCATTGGAGTAGTGATGTTCTTCCCCAATGGACTGGCAGGTCTTTATGAAAGTCACGGCAAGAAGTTGCTGGCGCGCCTACCGGTCGCTCCCTTTCTGCGACGCCGGGCGCTGGTAGCGACTTCCGCTTCCGATCCCAAGGCCTGACGGTCGTCTACCGGCAAATACAGAGAACATCATGGCTCAAAAAGATTTCGTTTTATCGGTCGAGGATCTGACGGTTTCATTCGATGGCTTCAAGGCTGTGGACGGCCTGAACCTCTATGTGGACCGCAATGAAGTGCGCGTCGTGATCGGACCGAACGGCGCGGGCAAGACCACTGTGCTCGACCTGATCAGCGGCAAGACGCGCGCTACCGGCGGCAGCATCAAATTCAAAGGCCTGGAGCTGACGAAGATGAGCGAGCACATGATCGTGCGCGCCGGGATAGGCCGCAAGTTCCAGACGCCTTCGATCTACGAAAATCTCACGACGTACGAAAACCTCGAGGTGTCCTTTCCCCGGGGACGCAGCGTGTTCGGTGCCATCGCTTTCCGGCGCACCGCCGACGTCGACGAACGCGTGCGCCAGATTGCGGAGGAAGTATTCCTCACCGAGATGCTGGATCACACCGCCGAGTTGCTTAGCCACGGCCAGAAGCAGTGGCTCGAAATCGGCATGCTGCTTATGCAGGATCCCGAACTGATGCTACTGGACGAACCGGTTGCGGGCATGAGCGTGTCCGAACGTGAAAAGACGGCCGAACTGCTGGCGCGAGTGGCAAAAAATCGTTCTGTGGTGGTAATCGAGCACGACATGGAATTCGTCAAGAACATCGCGCACCGCGTCACTGTGCTGCATCAGGGGAAGGTGCTGGCCGAAGGCAGCATGGAAGCGGTGCAGTCCAACCCGAAAGTCATAGAAGTGTATCTCGGGCATTGAAGCTCGATCCTGCAGCGCCAGAACGGCAACTTTGCATATCAAAAGGAACAGCTTATGTTCAACGTTAGCGGACTGGTCTCGGGCTACGGTCAGAGCGAAGTGATCCATCAGCTCGACCTGAACGCCGCCGCCGGCGAAATCGTCGCAGTGATGGGGCGCAACGGTATGGGTAAGACCACCTTTTTCAAATCGTTGATGGGGATCCTGCCGTGCCGTGCGGGAAAGGTGGAAGTGGCCGGGGTCGACGTCGCAAAACTGCAACCGTTCGAGCGAGTCGCACATGGGATCGCCTATGTGCCGCAAGGCAGAATGATTTTTTCGACCCTCACCGTGCTCGAAAACATCAAGGCCGGTCTGCCGAACTCGGCTCGCGGCAAGGTGCCCGCGGAGGTCTTCGATCTGTTTCCGGTTCTCTACGACATGCGTGACCGCCGCGGCGGCAATCTGTCGGGCGGCCAGCAGCAGCAGCTCGCCATTGCGCGCGCGCTTGTCACCAATCCAAAGGTGCTGTTGCTCGATGAGCCTACGGAAGGAATCCAGCCTTCCATCATCAAGGACATTGCCCGCTCCCTCAAGGAGATCCGCACGCTCAAGCAACTCACCATCATCGTTTCCGAGCAGGTGCTCAGTTTCACGATGGACATTGCGGACCGTCTGCTGGTGATCGAGAAGGGCCGCTTCGTCCATGAGAACCGGCGCGACGAGGTCGATATCGCGAAGATCAGTAGTTACCTGTCAGTTTGAGATTCGAAATCATGCGCAGCAGCGCGGAAACCTGGCGCGCGCGGCTTATTGGAGAGGAGTGAGCAAGATGATTGGCTATATGTACTACAACCGCTTCGGCCACGCCGGCTTTACCGACCGGCATAAAGGCCGCACCGCTGTGTCGGTGCAGACCTGCCCGGTTTGCCTGCTGCGCGTCGATGCACGCGGCGGCACGTTGCCTGACGGCACGGTACTGGAAAAAGCCGAGTGGACTGCCAAGGTCTGTACGCAGATCAAGGATGACACCGTCAACGGCGGCTATCAGGCCGGCTGCGTCGCATGCGCTTATCCGGCTGCCTGAGTCGGGACTGCAAGTCGCAGTGCAATTGCAATGTGATATCACGGAGAGAATAGATGCAACATTTCACCATCAAACCTGGCGTACCGCTTGCCGAGCAAGCCGAACTCGGCCATAACCGCTGGCACCCGGATATTCCGTTTCTGTCGACGGTTAAGCCCGGTGAAGAAATCATCATCGAGTCGCTTGATTTTCTCGATGCGCAAATCAAGGACGATGATGGCACCGACGACGTGCGCGACATCGACCTCACCCGCGCGCACCCGCTGACCGGTCCGTTCCATATCGAAGGAGCGGAGCCGGGTGACTTGCTGGTTGTCGATCTGCTCGATATCAAACCGATCACGCCGGTCGGGTTTTCCGGCGTATTCGCGAAGAGCAACGGCGGAGGTTTTCTCGGCGACTATTTCCCCGATCCGGCCAAGGCGATTTGGGACCTCAAGGGTTTGTACGCGACCTCGCGCCATATTCCGGGCGTACGCATCGCCGGGTTGACGCACCCTGGCCTGATGGGCTGTTTGCCGTCCGCCGAATTGCTGGCCGAATGGAATCGCCGCGAGGCGCCGCTGGCGGCGCTTGGTCTTGCCAAACCGCCCGAGCCGTCTACCGCCGTGTTGCGCGGTGTGAGCGGAGCTGCGTTCGACCGGATGGCGAAAGAGGCGGCGCGCACGGTTCCGCCGCG
>JBEKNG010000777.1:0-3206 GCA_049523075.1 Paraburkholderia sp. | reverse complement strand
GCCGCTCACCGTCAGGCGGCCGCTGCGCATTTCGCAGGCGGTGAAGTGGCCCGTATCGCCGTCGATGCGCAACACGCCCCCCGCCATCTGGAAACCGCTGTAGTCGCCGGTCGAACCATGTACGACGAGGCGCCCGTCCGTCATGCGCGCGCCGATGCGGTCTAACCACGGTGCTGCGTTTTCGATCACCATGGTGGCACCGGCGTGAGGTGCGTCCGATGCAGCGGGGGTGTCGCTGCGCGACACCTCGAACACATCGCCCACGATACACCTATCATTGCCCGCGGGCAGGACGATGCGCTCGATTTCCGCCGTGGTCATGGTCGCGAGTGGTACCGGCAGCAAGGCGGAAGCATCGACGCGGAAACCGGGTGGCGTTTTCACCCGCAGCGTTATGCGAAGACTCATGCGTGGCTCCCGTCGAAGCCTGCTGTGAGACCTGCCGCGAGGCTGTGCAGATGGAAGTGGTAAGGCCCCAGCTTGCCGCCGTAGTTGCCCGCCGAAATCCGCAGCAGGCCCGCCGCCCGTCCGAGCCCGGCGGCCGCGGCGATACCCGCGGTCATCGCCGCGCCCACATCCGCGTCGGTGAGCCCGTCGATCACGATTTCGAGCACACATCCGACTTCCGCGCTCAGTTCGCTGCGCGCGGAGAGACCTGTGAGGGTCGGACAGAACGCGTCGTTGGTGGACGCGCTCGCCCCCGGGTATTTCGAGCCGACCTTCGATCCCGACCGGACGACGCCGCCCGGGAACGGCGTGATCACGTTCGGCAGCCTGCGCATTGCCGCGACCGCGGCCTCGGAGGCGGCGAGCGCGGCGTCGATATCGTGCGCCAGCAGGATCAGGTTGCCGCCACCCACGGCTTTGACGGTGAGCGCCGTCTCTTCGCAGACGAACTCGCCGTCCATCACCGGCACGCGCCAGTAACGCGTGTTGCCGAGCATCTTCGAGATCTGCCAGCCGTCCCCGAAAAAACGCAATCCGCTGCCGAGCGACGCCCGATCGGAAAGCGGTGCGCGGCTCGTTCCAGCGTCGATGCCGCCATACACCGCGGTCGTCGGGCACGTGAGTACGCATTGCCCGACGCGCCGCTCGATCTGTCTGGCCAATTCCTTCGATGACACCGCGAACAGCAGTACCGCGACGCCAGGCCGGCCATCCGGCGTCTCCCTGGCCGCTAGCGTTCGCTCGACGCCGGCCTCGCAGCCGCAGCCGATCACCGAGGTCGCGAACCCTGTCAGCGAGATAGCGGCGTTCATCGCCCACGCCGGCGTATGAGCGGTGATGACGAGCCGGGTCGCCTTCATCGGAAACGCTTCCGCGAAGGTGGCGTCAATCGTGGTGCCGTTGATCTGCAGTGTCGCCGGGTCGCTCATCGTGTGGGGTTCAGCTCGTGGTTTACCTTTTAGTCAGCCGTTCGCGAGACATTCGACGGGCAGCAGCTTGCCGCCGCGACAGCAGTTGCAAACCTCGTCGTCGCTGATGGCGGCGTGCGCGAAGTTGCTCGCGAGGTTGGCGTCGCTGTAGGTGCGCAGCGTCTTCTCGATGCCACGGTCAAAGTCTGGCGAGACGAAATGGATGCCGCCCGTCGGCGTGGCGACGAGGGCGCCGTCGCGCGCGACGAGCTCGCCATCCTTGAACACATAAGCGGGTGACGTAAACATCCGCTCGCGGTCCGGGTCGTCGCGATAGACAGCAATGTCCGCCGCAGCTCCCGCGCCCAAATGGCCGCGGTCGCGCAGACCGAGCAGGCGTGCCGGTCCGGCACGCGTGATGATGGCGATTTCGTACAGCGAGAACTCGCGCCTGAGTTGCGGTAACGCGCTCGCCACCTGCGCATCGGCATTGAGCTTCGCGAGCTGCGCGTCGCGAAACGATTTGTCCATCAGCAGCCGGATCAGATGCGGATAGCTCGTAAACGGGCCGCCGTTCGGATGATCGGTCGTCATCGCGACGCGCCACGGGTCGTCGACCAGCAGGAAGATCTCGAGGCCGATGATCCACTGCAACGCATTCACATAGCTCTGCTCGCGATAGCGGAACGGCACCACGCCGCAGCCCGCGTCGCATTCGATATCGCCGACCACCCACTTGTGCGGCCGCCCGAGCGGTGTGTTGCGGAACTGCATCATCGTGTCACCCGAGGCCGTAACGGTCTGTCCGAAGATGATCTGGCCGACGTCGATCGACACGTTCGGCCGCGCGTTCACCGCTTCCGCGATCTGACGCGCGCCCGACGAAAATTTTTTCGGACCCTCGGTGCCATAGCTATGAAACTGGATATGCGTGAGATGGATCGGCAGACCATCGGCGGCGTCCATGGTGGCGATGGTGGAATCGATGTTGCCGGGCACGCCCAGATTGCTGGCGTGTACATGCAGCGGGTGCGGTACGCGCAGTTCGGTCAACGCGCGCGACAGTGTGTGCAGGACTTCGCGCGGTGTGATGCCGTAATGCACGTGTGGCTCATCGACATTCAGCGAGCGCTGGTTGAACTTGAACGCCGAGATCCCGCCAGGATTGACGACCTTCACGCCGAGCGCCTTGCTCGCGTAGATCGTCCAGCCGATGTAGTCGCGCAGACGCTCGAAATCGTCGCGGGCGGCGAGCATCTGCAGGAACAGTTCGTCGTTCCCGAGCATGACGTAGGCGCCGTGATCGATGATCGGCGTGTCGCCCATTTCGAGGTGCGTATGGCGCGCGTTGGACGGCATCATGGCCGGTTCGAAGGCGGCCGTGTAGCCCATTTCGGCGTAGCGGTAGCCGGTCGCGAGTGTCCCAGGCGTACAGACTCCGCACGACGGCAGCCTCAGGTAGCGGCCGTTCGCGTCCTGCACGGATTCGTAGGCGGCGTCGCGCACAGGATCGTCACGATGATCCTCGGGGAGCAGCAGGCGCGCGAGATTGGTCTTGCCGCCGCCGATATGCGAGTGCATGTCGATGCCGCCTGCCATCACGATCATGCCGGTGGCATCAATTTCGCGGTCGGCCGGCGTCGTGGCGGGCACGTCGACGATGCGGCCGTCGCGGATCGCCAGATCGCGGCGCTCGCCGTCGACGCCGTTGGCCGGGTCGAAAATCGTGCCGCCCCTTAGCCGGATGAGACTCATGGCTGCACCTGTGCGGCGGGCTGCACATGAAGGAGCGCCGCGAGGCGCGCCGCGATCGTCGCCACCGAGGGGAGAGCCGCGCCGCGGGCCGCGGCG
>JBEKNG010000776.1:0-3207 GCA_049523075.1 Paraburkholderia sp. | reverse complement strand
CGAACTGCGCCGGCCCCGACGAAGCCTGCCAATCGCCGCGCCGCGTCGAGGCGTCCAGTTCCGCGATGCGGCGCGCCGCGGCGAGGACCAACGCGAACACCAGGTCGGCGGTCGTCTCGGTGACTTCATCGGGGGTATTGCACAGCACGATGCCGCGGCGCGTGAGTTCCGGCACATTGAAGTCGTCATATCCCGCCGAGATCGTCGACACGGCCTCGAGCGTGGGCGCGATGTCGAGCAATTCGCTGGTCAGCTTCAGCTTGTTGCCAATCGTGCCGTGCGCGCCAGCCAATGCGTCCATGAACGCGGCTTGCTCGGTATCGGCGTCAGCGACGGTGACGTCGAACTGTGCTTCGAGAATCTGGAGAACGGCGGCGGGCAGCTTGCGGTAGGCGACAACGCGTTTTTTCATCGTGACATCCAGTAGTAGGGAAGCAGAAGCTGCTGTGCGCAATATTTCTCATCTTTGAGAAAGCGCTTACTTGCGCTCTACTATATGTCTCGATAGAATCATCGTCAACATTATCGATAACTTTTCCAAGGACACGGCGATGACAGATACGTTCGATGACGGCCAGCCGCGCGGTTTGCGCAAAGGATTGACCAACTACGGGGACGAGGGTTTTTCGCTGTTCCTGCGCAAGGCGTTTATCAAAGGCGCCGGCTACACGGACGACGCGCTCTCGCGGCCGATCGTCGCCATCGCAAATACGGGAAGCGCGTATAACCCGTGCCATGGCAATGCGCCGCAGCTCATTGAAGCCATCAAGCGCGGTGTGATGCTGGCGGGCGGCCTGCCGGTCGAATTCCCGACCATTTCGATCGCGGAAAGCTTCTCGCATCCGACCAGCATGTATTTGCGCAACCTGATGTCCATGGACACCGAGGAGATGATCCGGGCGCAGCCGATGGATGCGGTGGTGCTGATCGGCGGCTGCGACAAGACGGTGCCGGCACAGCTGATGGGCGCCGCGGCCGCTGGTGTTCCCGCCATCCAGCTCGTAACGGGCGCCATGCTGACCGGCTCGCATCGCGGCGAGCGCGTGGGCGCCTGCACCGATTGCCGCCGCTTCTGGGCGAGCTTTCGCGGCGACCAGATCGACGCGGCCGAAATCGATGCAGTGAACAATCAACTGGTGGCGACGGTCGGCACCTGTTCGGTGATGGGCACGGCGAGCACGATGGCGTGCATCGCCGAGGCCATGGGCATCATGCTGCCGGGCGGCGCGTCGCCGCCGGCGGTGAGCGCCGACCGTATCCGCATTGCTGAGCGCACGGGCGCCCAGGCGGTCGCGATGATCGGTGCGAAGCTGACGCCGGCAAAGATCCTGACGCCGAAGGCAATCGAAAACGCGCTGCGTGTGTTGCTGGCCATCGGCGGCTCGACCAACGGCATCATCCATCTGACCGCGATCGCCGGGCGGCTCGGCATCAAGATCGATCTCGATGCGCTCGACCGGATGGCGCGCGAAACGCCCGTGCTGGTCGACCTGAAACCGTCAGGGCAGCACTACATGGAGGATCTGCATCGCGCGGGTGGACTTACAACCGTGATGCGCGAAATGAAGGACCTGCTGCATCTCGACGCGCTGACGGTCACCGGCCGCACGCTCGGCGAAGAGCTCGACGCGGCACCATCGAGCTTCCCGCAGGAGGTCGTGCGACCGTTCAGCCAGCCGATCTTTCCGCAAGGGGGCATTGCTGTGCTGCATGGCAACCTGGCGCCGGGCGGCGCGATCATCAAGCAGTCCGCGGCGAATCCTCAATTGATGGAGCATGAAGGCCGCGCCGTCGTGTTCGAGAATGCGGAAGACCTCGCGCGGCGCATCGACGATCCGGAGCTGGAAGTCGAGGCGCACGACGTGCTCGTGCTCAAGAAGATCGGGCCGGTCGGTGCGCCGGGCATGCCTGAGGCAGGCTATATCCCGATCCCGCGCAAGCTCGGGCGGCAGGGCGTGAAAGACATGGTGCGCATCTCCGACGGCCGCATGAGCGGGACGGCGTCCGGCACTATCGTGCTGCACGTGACGCCGGAGTCGGCGATCGGCGGCCCGCTTGCGATCGTCCAGACCGGCGACCGGATTCGCCTGAGCGTGGCGAAGCGCTCGATCGAGCTGCTGGTCAGCGACGACGAAATCGCCTCACGTCTGGCCGCTTTGCCGCCGCGCGAAGCCGAGCCCGAGGCGCGCGGTTATCGAAAGCTCTTCCTGACGACGATCACGCAAGCCGACGAAGGCTGCGACTTCGATTTCCTGAAGGCGACCCGAACCGTCGCTACCGTGCCAGGGAACAAGCCCTGATGCGCAGCAGGCCAGTGCACGACGCGCGTTTTGCGCTACGCTCTGCCGTTTCTGCACTTTGGTGGGATCTTCCGGTATGAGCGATGCTGTCATTTCGAAGCGCCCTGCGAATGCGAGCGGCCCGGTGCTGCGCGACCGCAACACTGATGAAACGGTGCGGCGTGTCGCGGATCAACTCGAAGAGCAAATCGTGCTCGGCCTGTTGCATCCGCGGGAACGGCTCGTCGAAGACGATCTGTGCGAGCGCTTCAACCTGAAGCGGCACGTTGCGCGCCAGGTGCTGGCCGAGCTCGAACGTCGCGGTCTGGTGGAACGGCGCAGGCATGTTGGCGCGCTGGTGAAGTCGTTCACCCTGCGCGAAGTCACGGAGTTGTACGCGTTGCGGGAATTGCTGGAGACCGATGCGGCGAGCCGGATCGTCTTTCCCGTCGACGCCGCCAAGCTGGCCGAGCTCGAGGGGATTCAGGCCCAACACGACGAGGCCGCACGCGCCAGCGACCTGCACCGCGTGTTCCGCCTGAACATGGCGTTTCATCGAACGTTTTTCGCATTGTCAGGCAACCAGGTGCTCGTCGATGCGGTTCACGAGTACGAACGGCGCACGCATGCGATCCGTTCCGTCTCGATCGTATTCCCGCAGTACCTGGAGAAGGCCCGCGCCGAACATCATCAGATGATCGACGCTTTGCGGCGTGGCGATCGCGACAGTCTGATCGCGCTGTGCCGCGCTCATCTCGTGCCGTCGCGCGACGCGTATCTCAACGCGCATCATCAGCGCTCGATCGCGGCCGCGGCGTTCGCCTCATCAGCATCGAATGGAGTCATCGAATGAAACGGGTTTTGATTACCGGCGCGGCCGGCCATATCGGCCGGGCACTACGCGCCGGATTGCGTGGCCAGTACCAGT
>JBEKNG010000775.1:0-3217 GCA_049523075.1 Paraburkholderia sp. | reverse complement strand
CGAGATGTTGCTGGGTGGCCTGTTCGGGTACCAGCAGGAAGATCAACAAGGACACCGGCTGACCGTCGGGCGATTCGAAGGGGATGGGATCGGCCAGGCGCACAAACGCGGCGAGCGGCTGCTTCAAGCCTTTGATCCGGCCATGCGGAATCGCGACGCCCTCGCCAAGACCCGTCGACCCGAGGCGCTCGCGCGCAAACAGATTGTCAGTGACTGTGCTGCGGGCGATGCCGTTCTGGTTTTCGAAAATCAGGCCCGCTTGCTCGAAGACGCGTTTCTTGCTGGTGACCGATAGGCCGACGACGACGTTTTCGAGGGGAAGAAATTTGGCTAAACGATTCATGTTGGCAGGCGGAAACGTGGCCTGGATACTCCTCGCTGTGGCGTTTGAGTGGCGTTCCATTCTCGACTGATGCTCACGGCGATGTGCTTGGGTGCCCAAAAAACGCAGGACTCCCGCTGAATAACCCCGATTGACCCCAATGGTAACCGGCCCATTATAGAACAGGTAGAACAGGGTGACCGTGGTTGGTGCGGCGCGTCATCCCCAGATCACAGACCTTTTTGCGGCCTGGTGCCGGGCGCTGCGGCGATTTGCCGCTGCTGCGACCGCGCGGCGACTACATCCCAACGAAAAACCGCCCGTTGCCGGGCGGTTTAGCTGTGTCAGGAAAAAACCTTCTAATCCTGCCTGATCCTGCTTATTGCGGCGGCACTTCCACTTGCGGCGCCAGCGGTTGATACTTGATCGCGTCGTGCTGATGGCCCTGTAGGCGATCCTTGTGACGTATGACTTGTCGGTCGAGCTTGTCGATCATCAGATCAATCGCAGCGTACAGGTCGCTGTCACAGCTCTCGACAAAGATGTCCTTGCCCTTCAGATGCAGGTTGATTTCAACCTTCTGCCTCTTTTCCTTTTCCTTGTGGTTGTCGACCGAGAGGACCACACTGCCATCGATCACCTGATCGAAATGTCTTAGCACCCTATCCAGTTTGGTGATCACGTATTCTCGCAACGCTGGCGTTACTTCGAGATGGTGTCCACTGATCTGCAGATTCATAGTGCTTCTCCAAGCTAGTGGCCGCTTGGGTCCGCACGATGGGGCAGTACCGGTCGATCTAACGGCTCGCCTGTGTCGTCCCCCGTTGACTGACTACTGGCAGGTCGCATCGGCCGGCCTGTCCGCCAACGGGCGGAGCGGCCGGAAAATGCCCACCACACTACGCGGTAGGCCAAAAGGAAACGCCGGGCCGCCCCCCAAGTTTTTCTTTCCCCCCTCGGGGGGCCTGGCGCGAAGCGACAGGTTGGGGGCCAGCTACAGAGACTTGCGCAGGTTGACTGCTGGGATCTTGAGGGCTTCGCGGTATTTCGCGACGGTACGCCGTGCGACCACGAATCCTTGCTCCGCCAGCAATTCGGCTATGCGGCTGTCTGAAAGAGGAGATTTGGTGTTTTCCGCTCCTATCAGTTGCTTGATGAGCGCGCGGATAGCCGTGGAAGAAGCTGCGCCGCCCGTGTCCGTTGAAACGTGTGATCCGAAGAAGTACTTAAATTCAAGCGTCCCGAATGGGGTCAGCATGTATTTACCGGTTGTCACACGTGAGACAGTTGACTCGTGTAGGCCCAGCGTATCAGCAATTTCCCGCAAAACCAAGGGCCGCATGGCAATTTCGCCATGTACAAAAAAGCTCTTTTGACGCTCGACAATCGCCTGAGCGACCCGCAGGATAGTCTCGAAACGTTGCTGGATGTTCTTGATCAGCCAGCGCGCTTCCTGGAGCTGCTGACGCAGCGATCCGCTGCCCGGATCGCCCCGGTTGTTACGCAAAATGTTCGCGTAAAGGTGATTGATGCGCAGTTTCGGTACGACCTCGGGATTCAGCTCTGCTTGCCAGCCCTGGGCCGTCTTGCGCACCATGATGTCGGGCACCACGTAGTCCGCTTCTGCCTTGCCATAAGCAGCGCCCGGGAAGGGCTCCAGCGAGCGGATCAGGTCGTGGGCGTCGCGCAGGTCGTCGTCGCTTGCCTTCAGGTGCTTGCGCAGGCGCGTGAAGTCGCGCGCGGCGAGCAGTTCGAGATGGTGAGCGACGATCTCGAGCGCGAGTGTGCGGGTAGGCGAGGGATTGAGCCGCAGCAATTGCAGTTTTAGGCACTCGGACGCTGAGCGAGCCCCGACGCCGGGTGGATCGAAGCTGTGCAGCAGCGCGAGCGCGGCGTTCAGTTCATCGAGGTCGACTTCGAGTTCTTCGGGTAGGTCAGCCTGTACTTCGTCGAGCGTCGCGGTCAGATAACCGTCGTCGTCGAGCGATTCGATCAGAAACGTGATCAGTGCCCGGTCGCGCTGGCTCGCCTGGGTGACGCGCAGTTGTGCCATCAGGTGGTCGCGCAGGGACGTGCTGGATTCGTGGATTTGCAGCGGCGGCAGGTCGTCGTCGTCCGAGGCGGTGCCGGAGCGGCCATAGTCGTCCAGATTCCACTGCGTGGAGTCGCCGTTGTTGTCGGATGAGAGGCCGTTGTACTCGTCGACGCCCTGCGGCTCGCCGTTTTCGGCGCGCTCGCTGCTGCTGGTGGACGACGACGAATTGCTGCTGCCCATCTGGTCGGGCGCAGCGTTGTTCGGCGCCTGAGCGATCAGCGAACCGTCTGCGGCGACTCGCAGCGGGCTCGCGATCCAGTCGTCCTCGTTTTCGAGTAGCGGATTCTGGGAGATCGCCATCGCGACTTCCTGCTGCAGTTCGAGCGTGGACAGCTGCAACAGCCGGATGGACTGTTGCAGTTGAGGTGTCAGCGCAAGATGCTGCGACAGGCGGAGTTGGAGGCTGGCTTTCATGGCAAGTTGAGATTCATTGTAAAGAGTTTGCCACGACCGCGATACCTTGCGACATTCGCAATAACGCGCGCACCAGGATTGGGTCTGCAGGGGAGTGGGCGGCCGGCCGCGTCAAAAATACGGGGAGGCTGCCGCAGCAAGGGGTGGGCGGCATGAGATGCCGTCCTGCATGCCCCTCGCATGTTTACATGCGGAAGTGTTCGCCCAGATAGACGCGCCGCACGTTTTCGTTTTCGATGATGTCGCCAGGCGCGCCGGCGGCCAGCACGCTGCCGTCGCTGATGATGTACGCATGGTCGCAGATGCCAAGCGTTTCACGCACGTTGTGGTCCGTAATCAGCACGCCGATGTTGCGCTGCTTCAGGAATTTGACGATCTTCTGGATT
>JBEKNG010000774.1:0-3219 GCA_049523075.1 Paraburkholderia sp. | reverse complement strand
ACAGATCACCAGCGGCAGATCTTCCGGCTGCGCGCCGAACTGCTCGATCAGGCTGAGCGCCTCGTCGTCGCGTTCGTCGATGACTGAATGCGGATGACCGTTGCGTGACAAAAATCCCTGCAGCGAGACGAGCCGTGCGTCGTTGCTCTTGCCGACCAGGATCGGGCCGCCCGCGCCTTTTTCGATCAGCGAGACGCGCCGCAGGATCAGCGCACGCATGATGCGCTCGCCAAGCTCGGCTTCTGCGACGATCAACGCGCGTAGCCGTTCGGGTGTAATCAGCAACGCATCGACGGGTTGAACCGCCATACCGCTGACGAGGCAGACCCGCCCGGACAGTTGACCCACTTCGGCGAGGAACTGTCTTGGGCCGCGTTCGGAGATAACGCGCTCGCGCCCGAGGCCATCGCGTTGGAATAGCTTGACGCGTCCCGCGAGCATCACAAACATGCCCGGGCCGATACGACCGGTTTCGAACAGCAGTTCACCGGATTCCCAGTGATGCACTTCGCCGAATTTGCGCAGCCGGTTGATTTCTTCCCAGGTCAATTCGGGGAACATCTGATGTTCCCGCGTCGCCAGCGAAGAGAACGGCGCGTCGGCGACCACACCTTGTTGCTGTTGTGCTTCGGCTTCTTGAATCTCAACCATCAAACCGCTCCTTCTGTCTTTTGGTTCAGCATACGGTCCAGCGAGCAGGGCAGTCACAAGTAAACGGTGGCAACCAGCGGCAACCAGCGCTAGGCAGGCGGCGCCAGGCGGGCGGCCTACAACGCCGGCGCTACGCCTGGATGCACCTCGGACACCGGCTCTTCATCGAGCGGTTCGATTTTCCGTCCCGAGTCGCGCCAGGCGTCGAGACCGCCGCGTAGCGGCAGTACGTCGATGAACCCTGCTTCGTTGAGTTGCTTGGCCATCCACGCGGCCGAAATTTCATTCGGGCACGAACAATAGATGACGAGCTTCTGGTCCGGTGTGTACTTCGCGATGATGTCGTTGAGTTGACGTTCGTCGGCGAACTGCGTGCCCGGAATCACGTACGGATCGAGCTTGCGTTTCTCGCGCGAGCGGATGTCGAACAGCACCGGCGGCTGGCCGGCCTCGATCAGTTTGTCGAGCTCGTCGATTTCCATGCGGGCCGTGGCCAGCTTGTTGATGAGCTGGCGCCGCCGGATCCAGCGATACGTCGCGTAGATCAGTAGCAGGGCAAGGATGATGACGCCCGCCATCCGGCCAAGGCGGCCCGCGCCTGCCAGCAGCATGTCGATCTGCGGCGCGAAAATGGCGCCGATGATGAGTCCGGTTCCGGACCACAGGGCCGCGCCGATGCTGTCGTAGGTCAGGAACATGCGATAGGTCGTGCCCATGGCGCCGGCCATCGGAATCGAGACGATCGACAGGCCTGGCACGAACTTCGCCACGGCGAGCACACGCACGCCCCAACGGCCGAAGAAGCGCTCAGTCTTCTTCACGCAGGTGTCACGCGAAAGCGACAGCTTGCACAGTGTTTTTAGCGTGTTGCCACCATAGATGCGCCCGGCGAGGTACCACGCACTGTCACCAATCAGCGTAGCGAAGATCGCCAGGATCAGCACCGAGGCGAGTTGCGTGCCGACGGTGGCCGGATGCATGGCCGCCATCGCGCCGAACAGGACGAGACACGGCATCGCGGGCACCGGCAGCCCGAGCGATGCGGCGAGCACATTGGCAAAGACGAGTGCAGGCCCGTACTGCTCCACGAGGTCATGTAGCATTGGCTTACTTCCGTGGCCGTTTCCGGTGGGAAGAGTGAAGAGGTAACCTAACGATTATGGACGCATTTCCGTGACGTGCAAGCGTCCGGTAATATAGTGCGCGGATGAAGCGGGAGAAGCCTTGCTGGGTCAGGCGCGGCAGGCGGAAACGAGCGCGAAGCGAGGTTCCGGCCGGCCGGTCAGTCTTGCAGATGAGGTTGCAGATGAGTTTTACAAGAGGTCTGCAGACGAGGCGTGCGAATGAACGCCGACGCCCAGCATGCGGCATTTGCGTGCGCCAATGCCGCCACGCCGTTACGTACGATGATTGTGTTGTTCGCCCGGTAGTTCGGCACCGTGCGCGCGAATGGCCGCAATCAGTTCCGCCGGCGTGATTTCATAACGCACTTCGCGGTGGATGCCCGGCTTGCGTTCGTCGACTTCGATCAGAAGAATACCCTTGCCGTCTTCTGTCGACTCGAGACGCAGCGAGCGAAGTTCGCGCGCCGTTGCGTCGTCGTATTCGGTGAGCAGGCCCATTGACCCGGAAGACCCGGTAGTGCGCATCGAAGTTGTCCTCTTTCCGTTGTTGATCAAACCATTGTACGGGCAGCTTGGCGCGCTGTCTTTTCGCGCGCGCTGCTGACACCGTGGCGTCCCACGCACCTTGGAGAGCCGCGCCACGCAATGTTATGCGGAATTCGGCTCTGTCGCGGCAACCAGTTTAACGCGACTCATTGCGTCGCAAGATGCATTTTTCGTGCCCCGCCGCGGTGCAACCATTCCGCACCATTGTCACGGCGCTGACGCGTGGCGCGGGCAGGCGCGTTGCGGTGCGAATGAGCGCGGCACGCGTTTATCCGTGCGCCGCCGCACGCGCTTAGGGCACGCGCGGCTGACGTAGGTGGGCACCCTTTGCCGTAAACGCTGCAACGGCTGCTGCCGTTGACCTGTGCGATGCATTGCTGCGATGCGCTACATTGACACCATGAATCTCAATCGTGAAATCTGTTATCAAGCGGTGCTCTCACGCGACCGGCGCTTTGACGGCTGGTTTTTCGCGGCGGTGACGTCGACGGGTATTTATTGCCGTCCTGCGTGTCCCGTCCGGCCGCCGAAGTTCGCAAATTGCCGTTTTTATGCGAACGCTGCGCATTGGGCGCCGTGGCGCGCGTATGCTGTGCAGCACGTCGCGCTCATCCAGGAAGAAAAGGCACACGCGGCATGAAACACTACCTGTCGATCCCAAGTCCGTTCGGTGCGATGCTGTTGCGCGCCGAAGAAGACGCGCTTACCGGCCTGTACTTCGTCGGACAGAAGTACTTCCCGCCGGACGGCCCCCATGTCCCCGACGCGGCTAGCACGGCGAGCGTTGCGCCGCCACGCGTGCTGGCAGAAAGCGCCGAGCAGCTCGCCGAATATTTCGCCGGAGAGCGGCAGCGTTTCGCGGTTCCGTTGCAGATGGCCGGTTCGACGTTTCAGCGGC
>JBEKNG010000773.1:0-3221 GCA_049523075.1 Paraburkholderia sp. | reverse complement strand
CTGAAGCGTTGTCGGCAGATTCTCGCTGACGTCGACACAGCGGAGGAAGAAGCGAGTTGCGCGCACGAGCGCCCCACCGGCGCACTGCGCATGCACAGCTACGCCAGCATCGGACAGCATTACGTATTGCCGGCGATTTCGCGCTATCGCGCGCTTTATCCGGAGGTCACGGTCGAATTGACGCTGTCGCAGCGCATGCCGGATCTGTTCGAAGGCAGCAGCGATGTGTCGGTGGTCACGGCCTCGAGCTTGCCGAATTCCGATCTCGTGTCACTGCTACTGGGCTCTACGTTCAATATCCTGTGCGCATCGCCCGCCTATCTGCGCGCCCACGGCGCGCCGGAGCAGCCACGCGATCTCGCGCATCACGAGTGTCTGATCTTGCAGACGCCCGCCTTTCCGGCCAACGATTGGCTGCTCGAAGGCCCCAACGGCAGCGAGTTGATGGAAGTCAGCGGGTCCGTGCAGGTGAATATCGCGGAGTCGCTGGTGGTGGCTATCCGCGAAGGCATGGGGATCGGTATGCTGCCACTTTACGCGGCAATCGACGGGCTGCGCGACGGGTCCATTGTGCGGGTTCTGCCGGAACACACGCTGCAGAAGATGAACATTTACGCGCTCTACCCTTCGCGCAAGTTCATCGACGCGAAGACTCGCACCTGGGTCGAATTCCTCCGCACGCATATGCCGAAGGTCATCGCCCGCGATGAGGCCTTGCTTGCCGAAATAGGACAGGTCGATCCGGCCGACGGCCTCGTGCCGGTTCATGGCCGACCGATCTCCTCACCGGATCGGGCACAGGAGCATTGAGCCGCATCTGGGCGCGAGGTCATCGCCGCTTGAGCGTGCACCGCATCCATGTTGCATCGCAACTCGCCTCTACCCGCGCTCGGGGCTAATATGCTTATTCCAGAATGAGCTTTGCGCCAGACTCAAAACCACTACAGTTCATGATGGCTAGTTGTGCCACCCCGATTCGCAATTCAAACCGATACGGAGGAGGAACATCATGGGCATCTGGAAGCCGGACCCGAGCTTTTACCCATCGCCGCGCCTTGCCGCGCAGGCGCCGCCCGAAAAGCTCGCTTATGTGGCGGCGTTCGATCCTGATCGCGCACGGCCCGATGCAATCGCCGTAGTCGACGTCGACCCCGCCTCCCCGGCCTATGCCCGCATCGTCGGCAATCTGTCGATGCCCCACACGGGCGACGAATTGCATCACTTCGGCTGGAACGCCTGCTCCTCATGCCTTTGCCCCAACGCGCCCCACCCGCATACTGAGCGCCGCTACCTGGTCGTGCCGGGGCTACGCTCCTCGCGGATCTATATTCTCGATACAAAAACCGACCCGCTGAACCCCACCATCGCCAAGCTGATCGAGCCAGAGACGATTGCGAGCCGCACCGGCTACACGCGTCCGCACACCGTGCACTGCGGACCTGGCGGCATCTATGTGACTGCGCTCGGCAGCGCCGACGGTGGCGCTCCTGGCGGGATTTTCCTGCTGGATCCGGAGAGCTTCGAGCCGCTCGGGCGCTGGGAAGTCGACCGCGGATCGCAGCGGTTGGCCTACGACGGCTGGTGGCACCTGGGCTATGACACGCTCGTCACCAGCGAATGGGGCACGCCGGACACCATTGAAAACGGCTTGATTCCGGAAATACTTCTAGGTGCGCGTTATGGCCGGCGATTGCATTTCTGGGATTTCACACGCCGCAAGCATCTGCAGGAAATCGACTTCGGGCCGGAATATCAGCTTGTCTTTGAACTGCGCCCAGCGCACGATCCGACCAAAGCGTATGGTTTCGTCAATTGCGTGATCAGCCTGAAGGATCTGTCGTCGTCCATCTGGGCGTGGTATCGCGACAAGAACACGTGGGCAGTGCGCAAGATCATCGATATTCCGGCCGAGCCTGCCGACCCGGCGTTGCTGCCGCCCGTACTCAAATCGTTCGGTGCGGTGCCGCCCCTGGTGACCGACATCGATCTCTCGATGGACGATCGATTTTTATATGTGTCCTGCTGGGGCACGGGTGATCTGCTGCAATACGACGTATCCGATCCGTTCGCGCCTAAACTGACGGGGAAAGTACGGATCGGCGGCATCGTCTCGCGCGCGACGCATCCCGGCGCATCGAACGGCGCGCTCAACGGCGGTCCGCAGATGGTCGAGGTCAGCCGCGACGGCAAGCGCATCTACTTCACGAACTCCCTTTACGGTGCAGTCGATCCGCAGTTCTATCCCGACGGCATCGACGGCTGGATGGTCAAACTGGATGCGGGAGCGGACGGCGGCCTGGCGTTCGATGAGAAGTTCTTCCTCGCCTGGCCCGAAGGTCATAGACCGCATCAGATTCGGCTGCAAGGTGGCGACTGTTCGTCCGATTCGTACTGCTACCCCTGAACAGAATGACTTTGCCGACCTCCTCATCATGGACATGGCTCGTAGTCGCCGCCCTCGGCACGTTTCACGGCCTCAACCCGGCGATGGGATGGTTGTTCGCGGTTGCGCTCGGATTGTATCGGCGCAGCCGCCGGGTGGTTTTGCTATCGCTCGTCCCGATCGCGCTAGGTCATGCGCTCGCCGCCGGCAGCATGTTAATGGCGGGACTGTCGCTAGGAATGATGATCGACCATACGGTGCTAAATCGGGTGTGCGGGACGTTGCTGATTGGCTGGGCGGCATGGCATGCGCTGCGCGGTCATCGGATGCGACCGCTGGTCGGAATGCAAACGGGCTTTGCCGGCCTGACGGTTTGGTCGTTTGTGATGGCAGGTTCGCATGGCGCCGGCCTCATGTTGATTCCCGCGCTGATGCCGATATGCAGCGCCCTGTCTAACGCAACGGGGGCGGCAGCAACCGGCGCCGGCCCGACGGCGACGATTGCTGCGATCGCCCTATGCGTGCACAGCGTCGCGATGCTTTTGACGACCGGAGTGATCGCGCTAGCGGTTTATGACCACTTTGGTATAGCGGGCCTGCGCACCAAATGGCTTAACTTCGATCTGCTCTGGACGGGTACTCTGGCGACATGCGGGGTGGTACAGCTGGCGCTTTAAGGAAGCAAGCCTCGAGGGCTGATGTTGCAGCAGTTTGTTGGGTCTGTTTCCGGCGCGTAAACGCAGAAACCCCACCTTTGTGGGGTGGGGTTTCTGATGCTGCTGGGGAGCCTGACGATTACCTACTTTCACACGGGTAATCCGCACTATCATCGGCGTGG
>JBEKNG010000772.1:0-3224 GCA_049523075.1 Paraburkholderia sp. | reverse complement strand
GTTACGCGGTCCGCCTTCGCCGGGCCCCGCATGCGCGCCGCTGTCCGGGCGCCGGTAATCGTCCCGGTTCGGCTGGCCGTGGTAGCCTGGGCCGTAGCCACGGCGCTGATCGTAATATGCCGGGCCGGAAGAACCGCCAATGCCAATCGATACTTCGGGTTGAACCACCGCGGGTCCGCCGCCATATCCGTAGTAGCTGCTGTCGTACGCCGGCCCTCCGTCCGGATAGGCAGCACAGCCGCCGAGAAAGGCCAGGGCGGCGCAAGCAGGCGCAAAGCGTTTGATTCGATGGGACATGGGTCTGGGCTGCGCGTTTGTCGAACCACCATTTTGAATGCCCGGTGAAAGAAGACTGTATAAGTTTGTAAGGATATGGTTTTCATCAACGGCCGTCGCGCCGCTAACGCCCTTCGCAGGCCATTGTTCTTCCCAGCGCAACGCTGTATGTCGCTATGGCTTGTTTATCTCGATTGATTTCTTCTATACCATTTGGACTGGGCATAGTGGCCACCAAGCTCCTGATGCCTCAATTGGAAGAGAACGACATCGTGAAAAAGAGAATATTGGTGTACTGGCCGTTGGCCGTGTTTATGCCGCTCGCAGCGGCGGCGTATCTGCATGTGAGCGGCGCAACCGCGTCGCGGATGGCGCAGGCGCCGCTCGGCGCTGATCAGCTCACGGCAGAACTGGCGCGCACCGTTTCGTATGGCCTCGTGGGCAACGATCCCGCGCTGCCGGGCAAGTCGACCCGCGCAGTCGTTTCGGCGCAGGCGTCTGAAGCGTCCTGAGTGCGATGTGAGAGCGCAAGCGGCCGACGCAGGCAGACGGGTCAGCTCGCGCCCGCCATGGCAACGTCTTGCGGCATAGCGCTGCGCGCCGTAGCGCATCGGGCGCGATTTGGCCCGCCTTTGTATAATCGCGGCTCCGCTCGCTAACCTGATCCGGATGCGTGGCATCCTGTGTCCTCGATGAAAACCATCTCCATCTGCTTTGTCTGCCTCGGGAACATCTGCAGGTCCCCGACCGCCGAAGGGGTGATGCGGCGTCAGTTGGGCGAGGCGAAGCTGGCGGAGCGCATCACCGTCGATTCGGCTGGAACCGGCAACTGGCACATCGGCGCGGCGCCCGACGAGCGCGCGCAGCACGCAGCGGCGCAGCGCGGCTACGATCTTTCCGGACTGCGCGGCCGCCAGATTGCTGCGTCAGACTTCGAGCGCTTCGATCTGCTGATCGCAATGGACGACGCCAACGTCGCCGCCCTGCAGCGGATTTGCCCGCTGGCGCAGCGCGACAAGATTCGCCTGCTGATGGAGTTCGTGCCACAAACCGACGGCCGCTGGGCCGGCGAGCGAGAAGTATCCGATCCCTATTTCGGCGGCGCAGCCGGCTTCGAGCAGGTGCTTGACCAGTGTGAAGCCGCCTGCCGCGGGCTGATTGCTGCGCTGCATCCGCAGTTGGCGGCCTGAGTGAGCGGCGAACGGCATGCGTCCCATAGGCATCCGGGTGCGTCGTTTCATGCCGTGGCAATTAAGCAAATGACCCAAATGGCGGTAGGGATACTTGACTAATTTGCTCATGTATTTATACTTGACTAAACTTGTCGAGAATTACGATCCCCATACATCATGAGACTCACCACAAAAGGCCGTTTCGCCGTCACGGCGATGATTGACCTGGCGCTACGCCAGGAGCAGGGCCCGGTGACGCTTGCGGGTATCAGCCAGCGCCAGCACATTTCCCTGTCCTACCTCGAACAGCTGTTTGGCAAGCTGCGCCGTCATGAGATCGTCGAGTCCGTACGCGGGCCCGGTGGTGGCTACAATCTGGCCCGCCGCGCCGAAGACGTGACCGTCGCGGACATCATCATCGCCGTCGACGAGCCGCTCGACGCCACCCAATGCGGCGGCAAGGGCACGTGCGAAGGCACCAAGCAGCACGACGGCCACTGCATGACGCACGAATTGTGGTCCACCTTGAACCAGAAAATGGTCGAGTACCTGGATTCGGTCTCCCTGAAAGACCTGGTCGATCAGCAACGCTTGCGCGAAGGCGCGCCGGCCGTGCTGCGCGACCGCCGCACCGAGGCGCCCGCGGTCGAACCCGCCCGCGTCGCGCCGCGCGGGCCGAATTCCGTTTTCAATATGGCCGGTTCTTAGAGCGCCGCGAAGCTAGCGAACTCAGAACCCAGAAGCCAGAGCAATGATGTCCCCCGGAGCGATTCATGAATAACGACATTCCCCACCTGCCCATTTACATGGACTACAGCGCCACGACTCCGGTCGACCCGCGTGTGGTGGACAAGATGATTCCGTACCTGCGCGAGCAGTTCGGCAACCCGGCATCGCGCAGCCACTCGTATGGCTGGGATGCGGAACGTGCAGTCGAAGAAGCGCGCGAGAACGTCGCTGCGCTGGTGAACGCCGATCCGCGCGAAATCATCTGGACCTCGGGCGCCACGGAGTCGGACAATCTGGCCATCAAGGGTGCGGCGCACTTCTACAAGAGCAAGGGCAAGCACATCATCACGGTGAAGACCGAGCACAAGGCCGTGCTCGACACCACCCGCGAACTCGAGCGCGAAGGTTTCGAAGTTACGTATCTGGATGTGAAGGACGACGGTCTGATCGACCTCGACGTGTTCAGGGCCGCACTGCGCCCGGATACCATTCTGGTGTCGGTGATGTCGGTGAACAACGAGATCGGCGTGATCCAGGACATCGAGGCGATTGGTGAGATCACCCGTGAAAAGGGCATCATTTTCCACGTCGACGCCGCTCAGGCCACCGGCAAGATCGTGATCGACCTGCAAAAGCTGAAGGTCGACCTGATGTCGTTCTCGGCCCACAAGACGTACGGCCCGAAGGGCATCGGCGCGCTGTATGTACGCCGCAAGCCGCGTATCCGTATCGAAGCGCAGATGCACGGCGGCGGTCACGAGCGCGGCATGCGCTCGGGCACGCTGGCGACGCACCAGATCGTCGGCATGGGCGAAGCGTTCCGTATCGCCCGTGAAGAAATGGCGACGGAAAACGAGCGCATTCGCATGCTGCGCGACCGTCTGCTGCGCGGCCTGCAGGACATGGAAGAAACCTATGTGAACGGCGACATGGAAAAGCGTGTGCCGCACAACCTGAACATCAGCTTCAACTTCGTCGAAGGCGAATCGCTGATCATGGCTGTGAAGGATGTCGCGGTGTCGTCGGGTTCGGCGTGCACGTCGGCGT
>JBEKNG010000771.1:0-3233 GCA_049523075.1 Paraburkholderia sp. | reverse complement strand
GGTTGCGCCGGTAGCGCGGCTGCGCCGCCTTCGCGCTGCATGGATGGAACGGGAAACAGCCGATATTGTACCCGACGGGGTAGGGCGACCTGCCGGTTTGCGGCCCCCTGTGCGGATGGTTTACGCGAGCACAACGGGGGTATATGGCGACTGCGGGGGGGCGCTCATCGACGAGACGCGTGCAATCCGCCCGGCCAACCCGCGCGCGCTGCGACGCGTCTCGGCCGAGCGACAACTGCGGCGCGCCACCGCGCGCGGCGCCGTGCAGGCGAGCATTGCGCGCATTCCCGGCATCTATGCCGGCAACCGCTTGCCGCTCGCGCGGCTCGAAAAGCGCACCCCGGCGCTGGTCGATGCCGACGACGTCTACACCAGCCATATCCACGCCGATGACCTCGCCGCGATTCTGGTGCGCATGATGAGGCTCGGAAGGCGAGGGCGCGTGGTCCACGCGTCGGACGATACGCTGCTGAAAATGGGCGAGTACTTCGACGTGGTCGCCGACGCATATGGCCTCGAACGTCCGCCGCGTATCACGCGGGCGCAAGCCGAGGCGCAAATGGAACCCATGATGATGTCGTTCATGCGCGAATCGCGGCGTCTCGTGAACGAGCGGATGAAGCGCGAGTTACGGGTGCGTCTACGCTATCCGACGGTGGCGGACTTTCTGCGCGGCGCGCAGGGTGACGCTGAGACGAGCGGCTAAACGCCCACTGAGCGCCCAGTGAGCGCGAACCCGAGCGAACCTCAGCGTGAGGCTACCGGGCGGCGGACGAAGCCGTACCGGGCAGCGCAACGCCTCAGTCCATCCAGGCCAATCTGAGCCGATCTCAGGTGAGCGCGGGCAGGGCTTCTAGCAGCAGGAAGCAGAGGACCGCGCCGATCAGTGCGCCAATCAGGCTCGGATGATACTTGTGCCGCATGTGCATCACGATCAGCAGCGCGCCGACCATGACCACCGCAAGGCAAATAAACGCAATCATCGCGGCCGGGATCTCGAACGAATTGTTGATGACCATGGCGCCCCTCCCTGAAACCTTTGTAGTCTTTCTTTAATCGAGTATAGAGCGACTTGTCAGGAAGGGCATGCTGCGGCGCAGCGCAAATGGGGCGGCAACGGTCGCCTATGTGGGGCGGTGCACACAGCATTCTCGACGCGGCGGGGCTGGGTGGTTTTAATGCCGGTTTACCCGCTCCGTAAAGATCCGAGGTCGGCTTCATCGAGCCACTGCCATGCGCCTTCGGCCAATGTCGCGGGCAAGCTCAACCCGCCGATCCGCTCGCGATGCAGCGCCTCCACACGGTTGCCCGCCGCCGCGACCATCCGCTTGACCTGGTGGTATTTGCCTTCGAGCACGGTGAGTTCGAGCGCGTGCTCGCCGCGCGCATGCGCTGCGACTGCGGCAATCGGTTTCGGCTCGCCATGTAGTAGCACACCCTCGCGCAAAGCACTGAGTTGCGCGTCGTCGAGGGGATGGCGGGTGGTCGCAACATAGACCTTCGGTACCTTGCGCTTGGGCGACGTGAATGCATGGACGAACTTGCCGTCATCGGAGAGCAGCAGGAGCCCGGTTGTATCCTGATCGAGCCGTCCGACGCATTGCACGCCGCGCGCCGCGAACTGCGGTGGCAACAGGCTGAAGACGCTCAGATGATGCTGCGGCTCGCGCGAGCATTCGTAGCCAGCAGGTTTGTTGAGCAGCAGGTACGCGTGCTCGTGGTAGGTCCACGTGGCGCCGTCGACGGTGAAGTTGAGCGCCTTGGTCGCGACATCGGCATCCGGATCGGCCTGGACGGTGCCGTCGATCGTCACGCGGCCATCAGCGATCAGCGCGCGGCATTGACGTCGTGAACCGAAACCCTGGGTGAAGAGAACGCTTTCGAGATTCATGGGGAGCGAGAGAACGGCAGGGCGAAATGCAGGTGCGGATCGCAGTCCGCGATCCATCACTTCGCGTGCATTCTACCCGGCGACGCGTCTACCGCTCGGCTTGCCGTCCTCGTTCACGCGCGTGAAACGGGTTTGCTGCAGACCGCCCAGACCTCGCCATTCCTGCTACGGAGTGGCTCAGGTTTGGACGGGTGCTGACGATTGGTCCGTTCTGCGGAGTGCGTGCTTCGCTGGTGATGGTGGCCACGTTGGCGATGCTGTACGACAATAGACCTGCATTGCGCGAATCGCCGCGCCCACGCGCGGCATCGTCTTTGAACATCTCTTCATCCTTGCGGAGCAGAGCATGAGCAAACAGACCATCGCAGACTACCTCGCAAAGACGCTTCAGGCAGCCGGGGTCGAACGTATCTGGGGCGTGACCGGCGACAGCCTGAACGGCCTGTCCAACAGCCTCTACCGCCTCGGTTCGATCCGCTGGATGCATACCCGGCACGAGGAAGTGGCCGCATTCGCAGCAGGCGCCGATGCCGCCGCCACCGGCAAACTTGCCGTCTGCGCGGGCAGCTGCGGCCCCGGCAATCTGCACCTGATCAACGGTCTCTACGACTGTCATCGCAATCATCAGCCGGTACTCGCCATCGCGGCGCATATTCCGTCATCGGAAATCGGCCTCGGCTACTTTCAGGAAACACATCCGCAGGAGCTGTTCAAGGAATGCAGTCACTACGTCGAACTGGTGACCAATCCGTCGCAGTTCCCGCGCGTACTGGCCACCGCGATGCACACGGCGATCGAGCAGCAGGGCGTCGCCGTGATCGTGTTGCCCGGCGACGTCGCGCTCGGCGAGGCGCCCGATGAAGTGCCCACATGGGCGGGCACGTTGGAGCCGGCCACGCTGCTGCCGTCCGCTGCAGATATCGACAGACTCGCCGATCTTTTGAACGAGTCCGAAGGCGTCACGCTGCTGTGCGGCAGCGGTTGCGCGGGCGCACACGACGAAGTAGTCGCGCTCGCGGACGCGCTCGGCGCGCCGACCGTGCACGCGTTGCGCGGCAAACAGTACGTGGAGTGGGACAATCCGTACGACGTCGGCATGACGGGACTGATCGGCTTCAGTTCAGGCTACTACGCGATGATGTCGTCCGACACGCTGGTGATGCTCGGCACCGATTTCCCGTATCGCAACTTTTATCCGTCGCACGGCAATATCGTGCAGATCGATCGCCGCGGCAGCGCCCTTGGCAAGCGCGCGCCCTTGAAGCTGGGATTGGTCGGCGACATCAAACCGACCTTGCAGGCGCTGTCGCCGAAGCTCACACGCAAGACCGACCGCGACTTT
>JBEKNG010000770.1:0-3237 GCA_049523075.1 Paraburkholderia sp. | reverse complement strand
GCGACCCTTCTCGGCGTACTGAAGCGCCATTTCGTCGACGCTCAAGGCAACGTCGGACAATTGCCGACGCTGCTCGGCCATCAGTTGCCGTCGATCGCCCCGTACCTGAACGACGGCCTGCTGTCGGCGCTTGGCCTGGGCGGCGTCGCTACGTTCATGGGCAACGTTCTGTCGCAACTGAAAGCGGTCTCCGCGCACATCGACCATCCGGTCGCCCCGGCCACGCCGGCTGCGCAGCCGACCCCGTCTGCTCAGGCCGCGCCGCGCGTGCCGGTCGACGCCGTGTTGCGCGAGGAGCGCCGTTCCCACAAGTGGCTGTGGTGGCTGCTCGCAGCGATTGCTGCGGTGCTCGCGTTCCTGTTCCTGCGCGGCTGCGGCCATGAGCAGACGGCGGACGTCGCGGCTCCGGCCCAGGAGGCCTCCGCGCCCGCTGCGGTCGCCGCTTCTGAGCCAGCCGTCGCGGCTAGCGATGCTGCCGCATCGGCCCCGGCCGCGTCGGATACGGCTGCATCGGCTGTGGCCGCCAGCGCCGCTGAGGCATCGCAACCGGCCGCCGCTTCGGCACCCACAAAAGACAGCCAGTTGACCTTCACGGTCGACGCGGCCGGCAAGCCGACGCTTAACGCGACCGTCGGCAGCGAAGCCGAAAAAGCCACGTTGTTCGACGCACTGACGAAGAAATTCGGCGCCGATCACTTCACCGCGAACATCACCGTCGATCCGGACACCAAGCCGGCGGACTGGCTCTCGCACCTCGACGCCCTGCTGCCGCTGCTGGCCCTGCCGGGCGCAGAAGTGAAAGTGAACGGCGCGCACATCGAACTGAGCGGCGCGGCTGCGAACACCAAGCTCGGCTGGCTCGACCGCCTGAAGTCGCTGTTCGGCGCGTCGTACCAGATCGGTTCGTTCAACGTCGACCAGGCCGTGGCTGACGCGACGCAGACGTTCCGCAGCGCCGTCAAGGGCCTGCTCGCGCCGGATAGCTCGTGCGCGGTGGCCGATGTCGTCAAGGTGCTGAACCTGCAGGTCATCAACTTCGCGAGCGCCAGCGCCTACGTGCCGAAATCGGCTGTAGAAGACCTGCACCAGTCAGCCCAGGTGCTGATGGCTTGTTCGCACAACGGCAAGGCTGCGAAGCTCGAGGTGGCGGGGTACTCGGACAATGTCGGCGGAGCCCAGGCAAATCTGCAACTGTCGAAGAAGCGGGCCGAATCGGTTCGTGCGTTCCTCATTAAGACCGGCGTGCCCGCTGACTCGTTGACCGCGCAAGGCTACGGCGATGCGCGTCCGGTGGCGAGCAACGACACGGCGAGCGGCCGCTTCGCGAACCGCCGCATCGAGTTCGTCGACGGACAGCAGCAACAGTAAGTCGCACCCTCAAGCCGGGCGGCATGTTTTATTTGGGGGGTACCAACGCAATGCCGACCGGCGCTGCCCCGGTGATGCCGATGTCGGGCCAGTGCATCTGGTCGTCGCCGGTCTGCGTCCGCAGCGTTTCGCGCGCGACATCGAGCCACGCGCGCGCGGCGTGGGAGAGGTAGCCATTGCGCCGCCAGCCGATTGCCATTTCCCATGGAATCTCCGGCTCGACCACTGGCCGGCAGGTGAACTGCGTCGCGTCCAGCCGCCGGCAATAGGGCGCGGGCAACAGCGCAATGCCGACGCCGGCCAGCACCAGCGCCGCCATGAAATCCCAGTGAGCGCTGCGCCCGGCAATGATCGGCGTAAAGCCGGCCGCGCGGCACGCACTCAGGACCACGTCGTTGAGCGCGAGGCTTTCGCCATAGAACACGAACGGTTCGCCCGCGAGATCCGCGAGCGGCACCTGCTGCAGACCGTCCCAGCGCGAACCGCGGCGCGCGATCAGCCAGAGCAGCTGGCGCGTCATCGGCAGCACGTCGATGTGTTCGGGATCCACCGGCTGCAGCACGCCGCCTAGCTCCAGCTCTCCATTGATCAGCGCCGTTTCGATGGCCCGCGAGCCCTGTTCGAACAACTTCAGCTCGATCTTCGGATAACGCTGCCGGAAGACGGCGATGGCCGGCGTGAAGAGCGATCCGCCCATGGCCGGAATGCCGATGGTCAACTCGCCGCGTCCGAGCGTGTCCAGATCGTTGAGTTCGGCCTGCAATCGCGCATGCGCGGCGAGCACGTCCTGGCCGCGCTGATAGACGATGCGCCCGGCGTCCGTGAGCACCATCTGACGGCCTTCCCGCAATAACAGCGGTGAGCCGATCTCGTCTTCCAGCGATTTCACCATCTTGCTGATGGTCGGCTGCGTGACGAACATCTGCTCGGCGGCCACGGTAAAGCTCTGCTGGCGCACGACTTCGACGAAATAGCGGAGGGCACGAAGTTCCACGATCTCAGGCTCCAGAATTCCAATATGGAATGATTGTGGCGATGATAAGTCATTATATTTATGCTGCGGTGCAACCTACACCCACTTTTGTCCAAAGTCACCTGAAGGATTGTCATGAGCGCGCACCTTGCCTCCCCGATTCTCGACGACCAATAAGCGCAAGCGGCGTCGCGCGCGGTGTGCCGTGCTGTGCAATGCCTGCGGCGTCACCGCGTTTTCAGCCGCGTTTTCAAGATGGCCCCCGAAGGCGCCGCGCTATGATGAGCATCCTCTTTGCCCGCGCGTTTGCGCCGTTCACCGCGCCTTTCATGCTCCCCATTTCGATCATCATTCCCTGCTACAACGCAGCCGCGACGCTGGCACGCACGCTCGATAGCTGCCTCATCCAGCCCGAGGCGGTACAGATCATTGTCGTAGATGACGGTTCGAGCGACGATTCGATCGAGATCGTGCGCCGCTACGGCGAGCGCGACGCGCGCATCGGTCTATTGCAGATGCCCGTGAATGGCGGCGCTGCGCGGGCGCGCAATTGGGCGGCGATGCACGCCACGCAGCCGTTGCTGGCCTTTATCGACGCCGACGACGAGTATTTTCCCGGCGCGCTCGCGGCCGCGAGCGGCTTTCTCGAACACCATCCCACCGAAGCCTCGATCCGGCTCGACGTGGAATACGCGGGTTTTCCGGCGGAGATCGTCGGGCATCCGCAGTTCGAAATGCACGCCGCGACGCTGAGCAATACGGTGCCGAGCAGCCTGGTCATTCGCCGGCCGGTTTACGCGGCCTTCGGCGGCTTCCCGATGGACGACTTTTTCCGCCGCAACGGCGGCGAAGGCGGCGCGTTTTCGTGGGCTCTGCGCGTCCTGTTCGGCAACCGG
>JBEKNG010000769.1:0-3244 GCA_049523075.1 Paraburkholderia sp. | reverse complement strand
CGGGCGTAAGAAAGCCGTCGGCATAAGCCTGAATGTCGGTTTCGGAGAGCGGCGGGTCGTGCCGCGGGTCGATGGGGTTCATGGTGGTCGTGCCAAGAGATTGCCTGTTCACCCGCTAACACGATCCTGTAGGCGTTTATTCCATGTTTATGTCTGACGCAACCGGCTCAGCGTGGCCCGCGCGGGTAGCGATTCTCACGATGTTGTTTGTCGGCAGCGCGTGGCGAGGGCCGCGCATGACGACAGCGCCGCCCAATCCGGTCCGCTTAGCTCTTCACGCGTTCCGAGCGCGGGTCATAGGGCGCCTTCAGATGGACGGAGGCAGGCAGCAGATCGCCGGCGACGTCGATCTCGTAGCGACCGTTCGTCAGATACGCCGTATCGGCCGCGCCCTCCGGATTGTTGATGTAGCCCATCGCCACCGGGCAGCCGAACGTGTGACCGAAGGCCGCCGAGCTGACGAAGCCCACCGGTTTGCCGTCACGCAGAATCGCTTCGCCGCCCCACAGCATGCGCTCGGCGGCGCCGTCGGCAGTGAGCACGACCATGCGCCGGCGCAGCGGCTCTCCTCGTAGTTGCAGCAAGGCTTCACGTCCACGGAACGGAATCTCCTTGTCCAGCTTGCAGGCGAACGTCAGACCCGCTTCGAACGGGTTCGAATCCGGCGTCAGTTCGCGGCCCCATGCGCGGTAGCCTTTTTCGATCCGCAGCGAATCGATCGCGTAATAACCCGCGTTGAGGAGCCCGAACGGTTTTCCTGCGGCATGCAAGCTCTCATAGACACCGGCGGCGAATTCGACCGGCACGTAGAGTTCCCAGCCCAGTTCGCCGACGTAGGTCAGCCGCGTGGCGCGTACGGTGGCATAGCCGATGTCCACTTCGCGGCTCTGGCCGAACGGGAACACCGCGTTGCTCCAATCCGCCTTCGAGATACTCTGCAGCAGTTCGCGCGAACGCGGCCCCATTACCGCCAGCACCGCATACTGGCCGGTGACGTCGACCAGCGTGCAATGCTTGTCATGCGGGATCGACTTCTCGATGTAGTCGAAATCGCGCGTGGTTTGCGCCGAGCCGGTGACGATCAGGTATTGATCTTCGGCGAGGCGGGTCAGCGTGAAGTCGGACTCGTAGGTGCCGCGCTCGTTGAGCATGCCCGTGTAGACGGTGGTGCCCGTCGGCACCGCAACATCGTTGGTGACGATACCTTGCAGCACGCTCTCGGCATCACGTCCTTTCACCAGGAATTTCGAAAACGACGTCATGTCAAACAGCGCCACGCCTTCGCGGCACGCGCGATGTTCGGCGCCGCTCCACGCTAACCAGTTCTGCTGACCGAAGGCGTACTCGATGTTCGCTTCGGCCGGGCTCGGCGCGAAGAAGTTCGGCCGTTCCCAGCCCATCTTGCTGCCGAAACTCGCACCTGCGTCGCGCAACATCGTATAGAGCGGCGAGCGGCGGAACGGTCGCGCGGAATCGAGCTCGCGGTTTGGCCAGGGCATCGCATAGTGCAGCCCGAGCGTTTCCTTGACACGGTCATGCAGCCACGTGTCGTTGCCGTTGAAGCGCGCAAAGCGGCGGATGTCCACCGGCCACAGATCCATGGTCGGCTGGCCGGCGATGATCCATTCGGCCAGCGCCATGCCGGCGCCGCCAGCCGAGGCGATCCCCATCGAATTGAAGCCCGCACCGACGAAGAAGTGGCGCAGTTCGGGCGCCTCGCCGAGGATAAAGTTGTTGTCCGGCGTGAACGACTCCGGTCCGTTGTAGAACTGACGGACTTGTGCGGTTTCGAGCGCGGGTACGCGTTGCAAGGCGTTTTCCATCAGGATCTGGAATTGATCCCAGTCGTCGGGCAGCAACTGGAATTCGAAATTCTCGGGGATACCCTTCATGCCCCAGGGCTTGGCGTTCGGCTCGAAGCCGCCCATCACGAGGCCGCCCACTTCCTCCTTGAAATAGATGAAGCCGTCCGGGTCGCGCATCACCGGCAGATCGGGGTGCACGCCGGCAATGCGCCCGGTGACGATGTAGTAGTGCTCGGCCGAATGCAGCGGCACGGTCACGTCGCACAGGCGGCCCACGGTCTTCGCCCATTGACCGGCGCAGTTCACGACGATCTCGGCGTTGATTGTGCCTTCGGCACCATCCTTGTTGCGCCACGCCAGACCGCTCACTTCGCGGCCACCCGGCGTTTGCCGCGTGTGGATGGCGGTAACGCGGGTGTTCTCGACGATCCGCGCGCCGCGGGTGCGTGCGCCGCGAGCGAGTGCCTGGGTGAGATCGGTGGGGTTGGCCTTGCCGTCACCCGGCAGCCAGACTGCGCCGAGCAGGTCGTCGGTGCGCATCACAGGCCAGAGTTCACCCGCTTCCTGCGGACCGATGACGTCGCACGTCACACCATAAGCGCGGGCGACTGCGGCGGTGCGCTTGAGTTGCGTCATCCGCTCCGCGGTGCGTGCAACTGAGAGCGAGCCGCATTGCTTCCAGCCGGTGGCGA
Source organism: Paraburkholderia sp. (assembly GCA_049523075.1). Taxonomy (GTDB): domain Bacteria; phylum Pseudomonadota; class Gammaproteobacteria; order Burkholderiales; family Burkholderiaceae; genus Paraburkholderia. The sequence goes on along the minus strand of JBEKNG010000769.1, from coordinate 747 downwards.
GGCCGGTGTCCGCTTCCAGCTCGGCGTAAAGCGCGGTGGAATAGCGGATCAGCTTCGTCATGCTTTCCTGGGCACGCAATTGGCCGACGAGGCCCGCAGCGTGCCAGGTCGTGCCGCACGACAGTTGGCCCTGTTCGAGCAGGACGACGTCGGTCCAACCCAGCTTCGTCAGGTGGTACGCCACGGAGCAACCGATGATGCCGCCGCCGACGATGACCACCCGGGCATGATGGGGAATAGGTGTAGACATGGGTTGAATTTTGCTTAATGAATGTTGATATGCGTGGAAATGTGTGGACATAGATTGCAACAAAAGACGGCCAAACGCAACACTGGTCACATGGAATTCACTGTGCGGCGGTGGGTGACGAGGCGGCGAATCGACTGCCGCCGGGCCTTCGCCCGCCTTTGACTCAGTCCTTGTTGACTAATTTGGGAATTTGTGGAAATGACTTTCCCTCCAGCAGGCCCTTTGCTAGACTGAGACCCACTTCGATCTCTCCGCTTGCCGTATGTTTTCGACCCAACGCCAATCTGAAATCCTGCGTCTCGTGCGGGCGCAGCAGACCTGCACGATTACGGAGCTGGCCGATGTGTTCGCCGTGTCCGACGAAACCATCCGTCGCGATATCAAGCCGTTGATCGCAGAAGGTGCGCTGCTCAAGGTCCACGGTGGGGTGATGCTACCGGACCGGCTCGATGAGCCGCCGTTTCAGCGCCGCATGCAGGAGAATCTCGAGGCGAAGC
>JBEKNG010000768.1:0-3254 GCA_049523075.1 Paraburkholderia sp. | reverse complement strand
CAGGACCCGTTCGGGGTCACTCCGAAAATCGAAATTCACCCTTGCGAGCAACGCCCTTAATTATCAGCGACCGCTTTCCTAAACTTGGTATCACCTGCTACGGACTCGATCCCGCGCTGTTGTCAGCCCTGAGCGGCGATCTGTGGTTTGCGTCACGTGCATCACTGCGAACGGTCGCGCGAGTTTGAGCGCCACGAGCCAAGCGTACAACGACCGCTATGGAGAACTACGAATGGATCGTTTGCGTCGAGATTCCAGTTCAATCAAGGAGGAACGGGTCATGAACAAGGCAACCAGCACATTGATCGCGGCCGTCGCCGCACTCACGCTGTCAGGCGGCGCTTATGCACAGAGCAACAACACGCTGGCGACCCCGAGCACCGTGTCGCCGGCCAACGCAACAAGCGGCTACGGCACGCCTGGCGTCACCAACTCGGACAGCGGCACGGGCGTCGGGTCGCCGAACTCGGGCCTGCCGAATAGCACGAATAATGGCTCGACGTCCCTCGCTCCCGTGAGTCACAACACGCTGGCGACCCCGTCCACAGTGTCGCCGGCTACCCAATAACAGTAATTAAAGACGACAACCAGGCGCATTCGAACTACCCGAACCCCGGACCGGTCATATCGCGGTGTGCGGGCTCGGGTGCTGGCGGTGTTGGTGTGGTGCTCACGTTAGGCACTCGGGGAGGGGATTGCCGGTGGCGAGCGCTGCACGGTGGATGGGGCTCACGGGTAGCCCGTCAAGCCCGCGCGCGACCGGGAAGGGCCAGCCGGTTTTCTTTGGCTTGCATCCGCATGTGAGCGTGCCAGCCTGCACGAAAATGATCGGCAAGACTTTTTCGCTGCCGCAGCCGGCGCAACGAAACGCCCACTGCGCGCCGTACTTGCCATGGTCGCGATAGTGCAGGGCAGTGAGCTTGCCGTAGCGACGGCCGGTCCAGTCTTTCGGCGTTGGCTTGCGCTCCCGCTCCCGCTCCCGCTCCCGCTCCCGCTCCCGCTCCCGCTTAAAGTCGGTCCATGGATTGCCTGTGATGCTCATTGCATCAACCGCTGATTCGGCAGCCACCTTGTATGTTCGGAATTCAAGTTCAATTTAATTGGGGTTTAATGAATCAAGTAAAAATTCCTTATTATTTTATCAATCGCAAGTTTAGGGTTGAATAGTTTTCCTGTTTTTATTCTGTAGTCCTGCTGATGCCGACCTCAGTCTCGACTTCTAAACCGGTTTGCGCTTTGCCTTGCCAGGCGGGACCGAATGCGATAAGACCTTGGGTTTGTTGTATATCGGCATTCATCTGTCTATTTTTATTGCAAAAAACAGGCGACGAAAGGAGCGTGTAATATTTAGTAAGTATTCTCTGATCGCAGCTTCTCTTTATAGCCGTCGTTTAGAACCGATGCGTTCCAATACGAGGAGGGAGATATGCGGGCAAACCATCACCGAGCGAATGGATGCGGTCAAAAACGACCAATCGTATCGGGAACGGAGCTTGCCGAATCCCCCCCAATCGGTGTGCGAAGAATACGGCTGGCACGCCTTGCGGACAGCTCGTATTACCCGTCCGCATCGAATCCCACCCCGTCGCCGCGTTTACTTTCTTCTCCTGAACATCGCCTGCACCGTCCCGCATTCCGGCCGGGTGACTGGGTTCCGGTAGCGTCGGTGGCCGTCTCTGCCGTCATCGCATTTCTACCCGTTCCCGTGTACGCAAACTGCACGACCGCGGGCAACACCACGACCTGCGACACGACCACGCCTTCGCCATGGACGAGCACGATTGGCACCGGCCCGAGCACGCCTGCCGGCGCGGTCGTCAATATCGGCCCCAACGCGCAGGTGGTGGTGGGCGACGCGACGGCGATCGCTCTGGCGGACACCGCCAACATCACGGTGTCGAGCGGCGCGCTGGTCCAGAACACGGCAAAGACGAACGGCGGCCTGTACGGCACCGGTGCGAATACCATCGACTTCCGTAACAACAGCACGCTTACTGTGCAGCAGGGCGGCACAGTCCTTTCGTCCGGTACGCAAGGATCCGCGGAAGCAGTCAACCCGGAAGGCAGCGGCAATACGATCACTAACAATGGAACAATTCGCGGCGTCAATTCAGCGGCCATCTGGTTCCAGAACGCCTCCGGCACGAACACGGTGATCAACAACGCGACGGGGATCATCCAGGCACCGGGCAGCGTGATCGGCGCATCTGGCAACGGTGCGGTCGATTTCACGAACCGCGGCACGGTGATCGGCAACCTGGTGTTCGCGGGCGGGAACGACTCCCTGCATCTGTATACCGGATCGACCATCACCGGTAACTTCAACGGCGGCGGCGGCAACAACGTCATTACGCTTAATGGCACGGGTACCGCGTCGATGCCGGGCAGCATCACGAATTTCCAGAGCCTCTATAAGCAGGACAGCGGGACATGGACGCTGACCGGTTCGATCATCGGCGTGACGGTGGCCGAGGTACAGCAGGGCACGCTCGCGCTCAACGGCAACAACTCGCAGTACACCGGCAGCGTCATCGTCGATTCCCCCGGCATCCTGCAGGCGCCCGCGCAGAGTCTGCCGCCGTCAGTCACGGACAACGGTCTCGTTCAGTTCACACAGAACGTGGCTGGCACGTATGCGGGCCTTATCAGTGGCACCGGTTCAGTCGAGAAAGACGGCGCCGGTACGCTGACGCTCGCGCCCACAGCGGCCGGCGGCAACACATACTCGGGCGGCACGGTACTGAATCAGGGCATTGTGTCGGCGTCTGCCGATAACGTGCTCGGCGCAGCGACGGGTGGCGTGACGTTCAACGGCGGCACGCTGCAGTTGGGCAATAGCTTTAACCTGGCCGGCACGCGTGCCATCTCGATTGCTGCGGGTGGCGGCACGATCGATACCCAGGGCTTCCAGTCGACGATTACGCAGAACATCACCGGCGCTGGTGCATTGACCAAAGTCGGCTCCGGCAATCTGACTCTCGACGGCGCCAATACGTTCAGTGGTGGGACGACGGTCAGCGCGGGCACGCTCGGCGTCGGCGACGCATCGAGCCCCGGCGCGGCGTTGGGCGGCGGCGGGGCGGTGACGGTCGCCTCGGGTGCGACACTGGGTGGATACGGTAGCGTGACCGGCGACGTGACCAACAATGGCACGATCAGCGTTGCAAACGCATTCGCACAGTTTGCGAGCGGCCCGACCGGCAACTTCACGATCAACGGCAACGTCACGAACGCCGGGCTTGCGCAACTGGCGG
>JBEKNG010000767.1:0-3255 GCA_049523075.1 Paraburkholderia sp. | reverse complement strand
GATGTATTGTTTGACCAGTTCAGGAGTCGGCAACATGAGAAAGCTCCTCGTCAGTGGCGCAGTTTGTAGCCGGAGGCGAGCATGCGCATCGCCACCACGGCCAGCACTACGAAGAAACCGGCGACGATGGCCAGGCTCACGAGCGGATCGATATCCGAAACCCCGAAGAAACCGTAGCGAAAGCCGTCGATCATGTAGAAAAAGGGATTGAGCCGCGACACTTCTCGCCACACCGGCGGCAGCGTATGCGTCGAGTAGAACACGCCCGACAGGAACGTGAGCGGCATGATCAGAAAATTCTGGAACGCGGCGAGCTGGTCGAACTTCTCGGCCGAGATGCCGGCGATCAGACCGAGCGTGCCGAGAATCCCTGCGCCAAGCACCGCAAAGGCAATGATGATCAACGGCGCGCTGAAGGTCAGTGGCACGAACCAGATTGTCACGATAAACACCCCGAACCCGACCGCCAGGCCCCGTACCACCGAAGCCAGCACATACGCGCAGTACATCTCATAGTGGGACAGCGGCGGCAGTAGCACGAACACCAGGTTGCCGGTGATTTTCGACTGGATTAGCGACGACGAACTATTGGCAAACGCGTTCTGCAGCACGCTCATCATCACCAGCCCTGGAATCAGGAAGCTTGTGTATTCGACGCCTGGGTAGACCTGCACGTGGCCGCGCAGCGCGTGGCCGAAAATCGTCAGGTACAACAGCGCGGTAATCACCGGAGCCAGCACCGTCTGGAAGGCGACCTTCCAGAAACGCAGGATTTCCTTGTAAAACAGCGTACGAAAACCACCAAAACCACTAAAACCGCTCATGCAAGCCCCTCGATCACTTCCGGACCGTTCATCACCTGAACGAAGACGTCTTCGAGGTCGGCCTTGCGCACCTCGACTTCTTCTAATTTGCAACCCGCGCTGCGGCATTGCGCGAGAATGCGCTCGACGTCGTCATAGCTCGCCAGCCGCAGCAGATACTGCCGGCCATTGCCATTGCCCGCGCCGGACTCGACTTCGAGCGGTCGCAATTCGGCCGGCAGCACGCCCTCGGTAAAACGCAGGAACAGTTGCATGCCGGCGAAGCGTTGCAGCAACGTACTAGTGCGCTCGAGCGCGACCACTTCGCCGCGCCGCAACATCGCAATCCGGTCGCAAAGCGATTCCGCTTCTTCCAGGTAGTGCGTAGTCAGGACAATCGTGTGGCCCTCGCGATTCAGGCGCGAGATGAATTTCCACAAGGTTTGACGCAGCTCGACGTCGACGCCCGCGGTCGGCTCATCGAGCACGATCACCGGCGGCCGATGCACCAGCGCCTGCGCGACCAGCACGCGGCGCTTCATCCCGCCCGACAGTGCGCGCATGTTGGCGTCGGCTTTTTCGGTGAGGTCGAGGTTGGCCATCACCTCGTCGATCCACGCGTCGTTGTGGCGCAGCCCGTAATAACCGGACTGGATGCGCAAGGTCTCGCGCACCGTGAAGAACGGGTCGAACACGAGCTCCTGCGGCACGACCCCGAGCGCCCGGCGCGCGTCGCGGAAATCGGTGACGACGTCGTGTCCACGAACCGCGATGCTGCCTTCATCGGCGCGTGCGAGACCGGCAAGGATGCTAATAAGCGTTGTCTTGCCCGCGCCGTTCGGACCGAGCAGTCCGAAAAACTCGCCTTCTTCCACTGTGAGACTGACGCCCTTGAGCGCCTGAAGATCCTTGTAGCGTTTCTTGACGTTACGAATTTCTATGGCTGGCATGACTGTGCGCCGCTTTGGATCGCGGCGCCTGATAGGTGCGCAAAGTGCTGGAGGGAACGAAATTGGGGCTCGTTGAAAGCCCCAAAAAACGTTTGATTATAGGGCAAAGTCTGACCGGCAGACTTTGCCCGGGAGATTGGGAGGTGACGCCCGAAGCGTCAGTAGAGCGTCAATGTCGCTCTGAAATTAGCGTATCGACGCCGTAGGCTTGAGCCAGGCTGGCGAGACCAGCCGGCAGATTGACGATGTCGAGCGCGGCGCCGCGTGCCTGGGCGGCACGCTGCCATGCGATCAGGACGGCGAGCGCCGACGAATCGAACTGCGCGAGCGGCGCGCAATCGACGCCGGTCGCACCCGCCGCGATACGTTGCAGACCAGCCGCGAGCGCCGCTTTCGCGCTGGCGTGGGTCAGCGTCGTACCGGTTTCGAAACGGCCCGCCACTGAGCGGACCTCGGCGTTCACCGCTGTGTTCACGACTGCTTGCCCGCGGCGAGTTGCTGGTTACGTTGCGTGAGGAACTGGATCAGCCCGTCGACACCGTGTTGCTGGATCTGCTCGTTGAACTGTTGCTGGTACGCCTGGATCAGCCATGCGCCGAGCACGTTGATGTCATACACGCGCCAGCCTTGCGGCGTCTTGTACAGACGGTAGTCGAGTTCCACCGGTGAGCCGTTGCTCATCACCACCGAGCGCACCACCGTGTCGGTGTCGTCCGGGTTCATGCGGAACGGCTTGTACTGGATCTGCTGGTCTTTGACCTGCGCCAGCGCGCCCGAATACGTACGGATCAGCAGCATCTTGAACTGTTCAACCACTGCGTTCTGCTGGTCGGGCGTGGCGGTACGCCAGTTGCGGCCCATCGCCAGTTGGGTCGTGCGACGGAAGTCCGTGTAAGGCAGGATCTTCTCGTTGACGAGCTGGGTGATGTGCGAAATATCGCCCTGCTGGATCGACTTGTCGCTGCGAACGGCGTCTACCACCTGCTGGGTCACCGTCTTGATCAGGCCATCGGGCGAGCTGCTATCAACTGTCTGCGCGAATGCGGCGCTACCGAACAAAAAAGACGCAGCGAAAAACGGAATGAGGAAGAATTTTTTCATATCGAGCCTAGCAAGAAGAATAGTGCAGTGCCAACCTTGGAGCCGACAATAGCACGCGAGTTCACCTGTGATCCACGCGCAAACTGCGAGAGTCGTTTCGAGGTGTTACGACTGCACCCTTAACGTAATCTGAACGTCGGGAAGGTAAGCCGCGGGGGCACGACCTGATCGGCAGGGACCTGATCGTTCTCCGGACCGCCGTTCATATCCAGCGGCGGCGTCGAGGACGTACCGGAGGCCGGCGTTGCCGTAGCGGCGGTGGCGGCCGACGCACCCTGCGGCGCCCCCGCGTCTGCCTGCGCGGGCATCGCCGGCGCCGGAGCGGAAGCGGCGCCCGGCGCAGAAGCGGCCCCCGGAGCGGAAGCAGCACGCGCTGCCGGCGCTGCCGCGCTGCCACCCAC
>JBEKNG010000766.1:0-3257 GCA_049523075.1 Paraburkholderia sp. | reverse complement strand
TGGCGCTTTCCTGCTGGCTATCTATGTGCCATATGCACTGCGCACCAAACTGCCATTGCTCGATCTGCGCTTTTTTCGCATTCCCACATTCCAGGCAAGCGTTGCCGGCGGGTCGTTGTTCCGGATCGGGTTGGGGGCGATGCCGTTCCTGTTGCCGCTGTTGTTGCAGGAGGGGCTCGGCAGGAGCGCGTTCGAATCCGGGCTGATTACCTGTGCCTCGGCCTTCGGCGGCATGTTCATGCGGACCATGGCGTCCACGGTGTTGCGGCGTTTTGGCTTTCGCGACGTGCTGGTCGTCAATGCCGCTTTGTCCGGCATCGCCATTGCGATTTGTGGCGCCTTCTTTCCGGGTACGCCCACGTGGTTGATCTGGTTCGTCGTCCTGCTCGGCGGGTTCTTTCCGGCGCTGCAGTTCACCAGTCTCAACTCGCTGACCTACGCGGAGATTGCAAGCCGCGATGTCGGCCGGGCGACGAGTCTCGGCAGCGTCGTGCAGCAGATGTCGCTCGGCCTCGGCGTGACAATCGGCGGGATCGTGTTGCAGATTTCGCAAATGCTGCACGGGCACACGCAAGTGGCGTGGATGGATTTCTGGCCGGCCTTCCTTGTCGTCGGGCTATGCTCGTTCGCTTCCATCCCGGTCACGCTGCGTCTGCCGCATCGCGCGGGTGAAGATATCTCGCGGGGCAGCCGAGGGTAATGCTCGCAGCCCGCGAACACCGAGCCGCAAGTTGTCCACACATTCTGTTCGTAAGGATGTGGATAACATGCGGGCAAACGGGGCAAGTGCTTGAAGTACCGGGATATTCATGGCGCGCGCTCGGGTTGCGCAGGCGTGGGCGGCGAAACGGCTCGGGGGTCGCCTGAGCCGTTTCGTGCGAGCATGGAGGTTAAGGGGCTAACTGGACGACGCCAGACATTGATGCCCGGAGCAAGGGAGTATGCGTGACGCCAACCCGAACCACACCAAGCAGCATTCGCCGCGCCCTCTTGCGCTTCGCCGCAGGCAGCATGTTGGTCTCCCCGTTTGGCGCCTTACTCAACGCGCAGACGGCCCCCGTCACGAAAATGCACACACGTCCTATCCCCAGCACCGGCGAGCCGCTCCCCGTTGTGGGCTGCGGCACCTGGCGCACCTTCGACGTGGGCGACGATGCGGCGGCTGAGGCGCGGCTCGCCGACGTGCTTCGCGTGTTGTTCGCCGCCGGCGGCTCGGTCATCGATTCGTCGCCGATGTACGGCAGCTCCGAAGCCGTAACCGGTACCCTGCTCACCCAGCTCGCGGCCCACCAGAAAGCGTTTGTGGCAACCAAGGTTTGGACGCAAGGCCGCGAGGCAGGCATTGCGCAGATGGAGGAATCGATGCGGCGGCTGCAACAGCCCCGCATCGACCTGATGCAGATCCACAACCTGCTCGACTGGCGCACCCAACTGGCAACGCTGCGCGACTGGAAAGCGAGCGGCCGGATCCGCTATCTCGGCGTCACGCATTACACGCCCAGCGCCTTCGATGAGGTGGAAGGCATCATGCGCAGCGAGAAGATCGATTTCGTGCAGATCGATTACTCGGCAGACGATCGGGCGGCCGAGGAGCGCATCCTGCCGCTGGCGGCCGAGCGAGGTATTGGCGTGGTGATCAATCAGCCATTCGGCGGCGGCAGCCTGCTCGGACGATTGCACGAGCGGCCATTGCCCGGCTGGGCCCAGGAAATCGGCTGCACGTCATGGGCTCAGGTCCTGCTCAAGTTCGTACTGGCGCATCCAGCCGTGACCTGCGTCATCCCCGGCACCGGACGCCCGGAGTACATGATCGACAACGTGCACGCCGGCATCGGCGAGTATCCCGATCAGGCGCTGCGCGAACAGATCGTTGCCGCGATCAGCGCGTAAGCGCAGCGCTGGCAGCGCGGCTTACTCCGCGGGCAGCGTCAGTGGCGCGATCTCACAGTTGCGCAAGCTGCGCAGCACAGCCGGGGCCAGCAACAACTTGGCTGCACGCACGCCCGCACCCATCACCACTTGTTCTCGTTCCATCACCGCCGCGTCGACCAGAACGCGCCAGTCATCCGGGACCCCGAACGCCGTAATACCGCCGAATTCCATGCCGCTATGCTCGACCGCAACCTCCCGCTTTGCAAACGAGAGCCGCTGCGCGCCGAGGTGCGCCTTGACCGCACCGTTGATATCGAGCCGCAGCGACCCAAGCGTCACGATGGCGGCATATTTCTCGGTGCCGTCCTTCTTGTAGCGGATCACAATGGTGTTGGCGCAGTCTTCCAGACCAAAGCCGTAGCGCGCGCTGAATGCAGCAGTGTCCGACGCGTCGTCGCTGACGGCGAATACGATGACTTCGCCAGGTGGCAAATGGGCAATGACATGCGCCGGCAGATGATCTGCAAGGTGGTCGGCTGCGATGACGTCCAGTTTCTGGAGGGATTCGTGTGAGTGCATAGCGAACAGTGGGTTTGGCGTAGCTCTATTCTAGCGGGTCATTTTTTCGCGCGCAGTGTGAGGTGCGCGCGTGACCGCGTGCCAGATTTTCATGCACAGGACATATGGCAACCGCCTTTCATGTATTGTCAATTTGACGCGGTGTCCCGTATCCTCGCTTTTTTCATCCAGCGGGTGACACGCCAGTTCTGAAGATATCTGATCAAGAGGCTTTACGTGTTCTCGCATAAAACTGCTTGTCTCCGTTCTCCCCTCCTTGCGGTCGCGCTTTGTTCGTTTGCGGTTGCCACTGCGTACGCTTCCGACCTCCCGCAGCATCACCACAAACTCGCGCACGAAGAAACGATCAGCCTCGCGTCGCAAGGTACCGTGCTCGTGCGCGACCTGCCGCTTGCAGGCGGCGAGTTTCAACGCGTGCTTTACGACGCTCCGCCGTCGGAAGTGCACGGCATCATCGTGATGTTTTCCGGCGGCGCCGACGATATCAGTATCGCGAAGGATAGCGAGATCAAGCACGGAGACAATTTCGTCGTCCGCTCGCGCGATCTTTGGACTGCCAGGGGTTACGGCATCGTGCTCGTCGACGCAATCGATCATCAGTCGATGCGCGGCAAGCGCAGCACCGCTGCCTACGCCGCCGTGACGCGTGAAGTGGTCGCTTTCGCCCATGAGCGGGCTTACGCGCCCGTCTGGGTGATGGGCACGAGCCAGGGGTCGATTGCGGCGATGAACGCGGCCTCGCATGCCAAGGGCGCGGAAATCGCAGGCGTGATCCTGACCGAATCGGTGTCTATCCCGGGCACCTT